>DAOOWO010000256.1:0-4066 GCA_035371225.1 Bacteroidales bacterium
ATGAACAAAATAGTTTAGCATTGGCTCATTATAAGAATAGGTATAATCATGAACCCAGCATAAGGTATCGGGATATACATTAATTATATCTTTCTTGATAAATACCGATCTGTCTTTTACGCCTTGCGGACGGTTAGACAAACTGGAGAGATCGTGGTCTGCGGCATCCTGTGTGGCCGTAGCTTCTGATGAAAAATCTTTGCGGGCTGCAGCTTTGTAATCTATCCAATAATAGATATAGTTGAGTTGCCGTGTATCTATTTCTTTTCTTCTGAAATATCTTTCATGTTCGGGCATATACAAAGGTTGTAACACTTCTATTTCTTCCTGTTCCAGATCATCCCATTCCAGACGGGTTTCCCAGTTGAGGTGATGCGGTTCCAGTGGTTCGCCATATTGATCCTCTTCAATCCACCAGTCTTCTGGAGCAAGGCTTCCAAGCAGTTCTCTGGCAAGAGAATCTCTCACATAATAAACAAACTGACGGTACTCATTATTGGTAATCTCAGTTTCATCCATATAAAAAGCCTGAACAGTCACAGTTTTCTGTTGCGCTGTTAACGAATACGGCACATCCTGGTCGCTGGGGCCCATCTGATAACTTCCCGGGGGAACAAACAACATACCATAAGGTGTCGGCTGGTAAAATCCTTCCCTCCCGGAAACTCCAGTGAGTTCTCCGTTACCATTATTCTTGCATCCTGTAAAAGCGAGGCTTGCAAAAATTACTATGATTATCAGGAATTTTTTCATATTCTTTTATTTACTTACTATTTTTCGCTTTTTATGTTCTTTTTTTGCCCGTTGATAACATTAAAACGTAAAAGTACATCTTTTTGTTACAATCAACATAATTTTTTTTACAGATATCTTGTATTTAAATACTTAGTAATACTCTTCTTTATCTCAATTTTGAAGCAATAACCAAGCATAATTTCGTGTGATCCGCTGCTTCTTTTATTACTTCCCAAAGCAGAAGTGGTAATATCATACGAATATCCGATACGGAGATTTTGCAGTGCGGGGCTCATGGAAGGCTGATTTAACGGATATGCGCCTACGATAATAGCAACGGCATCCTGCACGCGGTAAGAAACGCCGGCCCAGATCATGTTACGCCATTTGCACATGGCAGTAATATCATACTGTGCAGAAGCAAAATCTGTTTTTATTAATACGTAAGGGCTGAGTTCCCAATCGGGATTGTTCGGCAGTGTCCAATGGTAGCCGCCTGTAAGGTAATAATGTCTTTTTAATTTTGATTTTGAATCACCTGCTAACTTGATTTTGCTCTCAATAAGCTGATTGGCCGACAGACCCACATAAGCTTTGCCCGGGATGTTATAGAATGCTCCGAAAGCGATATCGGTCATAAATGTGCTTTTTTTGCCGCTATTGCTCATGATCAGAGGATCGTTCTGATCCAGGGGATTGAATTTTGAAAAATCTATGGATTTGTTCAGGAAACCAGCCTGAAGCCCTAAGCCCAAGGTACCTATAGCAATGTTCACATGGAACGAATAAGCCAGTTTAACGCCGATGTTATTTTCAAATCCAAGTTTATCGCTGAAAACCGACAGGCCTATACCACCATGCAGTACGCGTACAGGGGCATCCACTGTGAGAAGTATGGTCTGGGGAGCACCTTTGTGTGTTTTTGTTTCACCACCTTCAAGATAGGTATCGGTAAACCCAGTCCACTGCTGACGATACAGGGTAGTGAGACATATCTGTTTGCTGATACCTGCATAACCCGGATTCACAAACATATTGGTAAACATGTTTTGCGTGAACTGTGCGTCCTGCTGACCAAAAACAGACAATGAAAACACGGAAACAACAATAAAAAAGTAGATTTTTTTCATATGGTTATTATTGATAAAATTCAAAAATGGGGATAAAGTAACGCATATTTTTTAATATTAACAAGCAATTGTTAACAATTTTTAATTCAACAATAAATACTTTTTCACAAAAGCCTAAGAAACAAATATTTACAATTTTCAATAAGAAAAAATTTTCACATTGTTTTTTTACGGAAAGCTTCACAAAAAAGTTTCAAATGCAAAGATAATTTTTTTCAAGTATTTTTTATCGGATTGATAAAAAAATGCCTATGAAAAACTAAAATTTTTCAACAAATAACTAACAGAGGATGAGGAAGGCAATTTATTTTTATGAAAGAGGACTGCAGAAAACAATCCGCGCATATGAACGCGGCTTACATAATTTTCTGAAATGCTTGCCACCAACGGTCGGGAATATCCTCTTTCATAGCTGTTTCATAATCTTTATAAGAACAGGGAACGAGGTAATGCCGTTCATATTTTGATTTCAGTCGTGTGGGGCAGGGCACTTCCATCCACCAGCGGTTAGTTTTTTTACTTTTATAAAAAACTATTTCGTTTTGGAGTTCTTTAATAACGACTCTGTATTTGATATAAAACTTTTTATCTTTTATCGGAAAATCCTGTTTCCGATTGTAATATCCGTCAATAAAATACCATAAGGCTTGTGCTGCAAGACTTGCCGTTTGTCCGTAATGATCGAATTCGGGATTAATTTCATATAATCCCACTGAGGTAAGTTTGTCGCTTAATCCGGCGTAGCGCATGATGCGGCATAATTCTTCCCCATAAAAACCGTTTGGCGTGGCACAGCCGTTGCCCGGGGCGTCGGATTTACGCACAGCCGCAATGTCAACCGACAGGATATCCGCATTGCGCACCATGGGTTCAACTTCTTCGATGTCGGTCTGAACCAAACCCAGGCGATACACGTCAAAAAACAGTTTTTCCATGAGAGCAACGGCCTCCTTATCAACAAAATATGATTGATAGCCGATATTGGAATAATTAAAAAGATAACTGGGCTGATGGGTAATTATTTTGCTTAAAAAAGTTTTTGATGTCAGCGGGCTATCAATACCCCCCAGATCGAAAGCCATATCAACGCATACAAGGTTAATAATTCTGCCGATGGATTCATAGGCAAGGTAGTTGGCGTAGGTAAGGTCCTGGCTGCCGCCGATAATAACAGGAATGATGTTTTTCTTCAGCAGGGTAGCGGCGATGTCACACAAGGCAAAATAGGTATCATTGATAGTGTTTCCCGGGTTAACATTTCCCAGGTCGGCAATTTTTATGTTATGGTGCCTGAATAAAGGATAAAAATATTTACGCACCTGGCCGGGAGCGTCTTTACAGCCAGTATTGCCAATGGCGGCACGGCTTTCGTTGATGCCGACAATAGCCATATCAACACCTTCCAGCGATGGAAATGAATTTTCCTTAGTATGGATGGACAACGCATTTTTTACATGATTGGGATGTTCTTGTTCTTCATCATATATTTGATTGATGTTGACCGGTTCAAAATATAAAGAAATATCCATTGTTGTCAGGTATTTTTCTTTTTGTTCTTATTAACAGAAGCGGACGCTAAGAATTATTTTTTTACAGTTTTTTTTGCCACACTCTTTTTCGCGGTTTTTTTTGCTGCCTTCACTTTCTTGGTAGCAGTTTTTTGGGGAACAGTTTTCTTAACTGGTGATTTTTTTGCCGGTCTTTTTTTAAAGCCCTCTTTCCCGGATGCTTCTTCGGCTATTCGCAGGCAGTCTTCGATGGTTAAGTCAGCAGGGGTGTATTCTTTAGGAATTTTGTAGTTAGTTTTATCCATAGAAATGTAGGGACCGAATCGCCCTTTTAATATGCGTATTTCAGGGTTTTCAGAAAACTCTTTTATAGTACTGTTTTCTATTTTTGTAATTTTTTCGTTTATGATTTCGATGGCCCTGTTGAGGGTTAATGTGAGTGGATTATCTGTTTTTTTCAGTGAATAAAACTTACTCTCGTGACGGATATAGGGACCAAAACGGCCTAATCCGGCTACTATTTCAGCACTTTTATAGGTGCCAATCAGTTTGGGAAAATTCAACAACGATAATGCTTCCTGTAAAGTGATAGTCTCTATACTTTGCCCTTTCAATAAACCGACAAAACGTGGTTTGTCCTCATCGGTATTTTCGCCGAGTTGCAACATACCACCAAATTTACCAAGTTTGGCA
>DAOOWO010000257.1:0-4055 GCA_035371225.1 Bacteroidales bacterium
AAACATGGCAGAATTTGGCTCCCTCTGCCAGCGTTGCTTTACACTGTGGACAAATAATTTCACTCATAAAACAATCATTTTGATTTTACAATTTTGGTTCCGCAATTTTTATTTGAAAGCTGGGATGCTTCAGTAATAATCGCCTCACCTTTTCCATTTTCGGTAAAGTTGATAGCAGCCCGTATCTTCGGAGCCATGCTGCCTTCGGCAAAATGCCCTTCGGCAAGATACCGTCTGGCTTCTTCCACGCTCATGACGTCAAGATGTTTTTCGTCGGGTTTATGAAAATTTATGCATACTTTAGGCACATCGGTAAGGATATAAAACTCATCGGCATGAATCTGCAATGCCAGCAACGAGGAGGCAAGGTCTTTGTCAATCACGGCATCAATACCTTCGAGAAAATTAGGACGTTTATAATATACCGGTATTCCGCCCCCGCCAACGGCAATTACTATCTGTCCATTGCGGGCTATGGTTTCTATGGTATTTTTATTACCAATCTTCAAGGGCACTGGCGAAGCCACTACCTTGCGCCAGCCGCGTCCGCGAGGGTCTGCCGCAAATACCGATTTGCTTTCGGCAGCCATTTTGTCGGCTTCTTCCTTGGTATAAAAAGGCCCGACAGGCTTGGTGGGATTTTGAAAGGCAGGATCATCCTTATCAACCAGTACCTGGGTTACGATGGTAATCACATCCTTGTCGAGGTTGTTTTCTTCAAGCAAATTACGAAATTGTTGTTCGATGACATAGCCGATAAATCCCTGCGAATAGGCACCACAGATATCCATTGGCATTTCGGGAACACCAAACAAACGCGCACCGGCAATGTTTTGAAGAATAATATTTCCAACCTGCGGACCATTACCGTGAGTAATCACAATGTTGTATTCTTTTTTTACGAGCTCAAGAAGGTTGGTGCAGGTTTCACGGGCATTATGCTCCTGTTCCTGAATGGTTCCCTTTTGTTCTCCACGCAGCAAAGCATTGCCTCCAAAAGCAATAACAGCTAACTTATTCATAGATATTAAAATTTAATTAATTGCAAATCTACAAATAATTATCCAATCGCAAAGCAGATATGATTTTTTGGAAATAACTTATGGCCGGCAAACCGCACGACAGGAACTAATCTCAGGTAAAACCGCCGCCAACAAAAAGGTCGCGTTGATTTACACATAACACCGGTATTTTCTGCTGGTTGAAAATCACCTGATAATCCACAGGGTCGATAGGCGAAAACATTTTCTTTGGTCTAATCATAATGATATACAGATCGGCGCCAACGCTTTCTGCATATTTTTTAATTTCCTGAGGATAATCTTTATAGTTTCCCTGTGAGGTTTCGGTAACAAAATTAACCCCATTGCGGTAAAAGAAATGTTCGCATGACTCAATTACCTTATACTGTTTGAATTCACGCTCTTTACTTTTCAGGGCCGCAGGGCTAATGGTATAAATATGCACAATGGCATTGTTGCAGGCTTTGGCAAAACGCAGCGCCCACCCTGCTTTTTGCCGGCTGGCAGTAGAATCGTCTAATGGAAAAACAATATTTTTAATAGGTTTATATGGCATACCAGTCTGCACAACAAAAGCAGGCACCGGGGAAGTGGTAATCACTTTCAATATCTTGGTAGAAGGTTTGTAGGGCTTAACAATGCCCAATAAGGTAAAAGTTACATTTTCTTTTCTTGAAATCTGACGTATGCGCTTGATGGGAACATTTTTCATCAGATAAGTAGTCATGATACCATGCTTTTCTTGCAAATCTTTAGCCATCAGTTGAACTTTTTCCTCCAAAGCGGTCTTATCCAAATGGTTTTCCTTCATGAATTTTTTAGTGCCTTCATCATAGATATTCAATATTTCAGCAGAAAAATTGAACAGTTTTGACAAACCCACCAGATAATCCACCGCAAAATCAGATTCCGGCGTAAAATCATAAGGAAATAAAATCGTCGGCTTATTTTGAGTATCCATATAATTAAATTTTTGATAAATATATAAATAAATTTCACTCCCCGCAAGAAAAATTTAAGTTTTTTTTTAATTTATATAACTCTTATTGTTTTAATATAACTGGGTTTCATTAAAAATATTTTTTCGGAAATTTCTCTTTTTTTCACGATTTATTTTATAATAAAATGCTAAACAACTACTTAACAACAAAATATTTTTGAAGCTATATAAGGAAAAATAAAAGTCTCCAAGCTCTTTATTTATTAAAATGTTGATTGTAATCATTGATGGTATTTATGTTGTCAAGAACATGACTTTCGGAAGTTTCGAAGTGTATACTATTAAAATCAGACAGAAAATATTTGAAATTCATGGCGTCATCCTCTGCCAGAGACACCCCTCTCATAAGGTTGCGGCCCAATAACACAGGATGGCCTTTTCTTCCTTGATACACCGGAACAACATAACTGTCATCTTCCGCCAACAACACCATTTTTTTCAATAATGCCGCGGTGATAAAAGGACTGTCGCAAGGCTGAACAAAACAGCATTTATAAGACATACAGGTTTCCATACCCAGCCTGACAGAGTAAAACCTTTCTTTTTCCAGATGAGTATTTATCACAAATTTTATCCGGGGATTTCGGGCCATTTCGCATTCAGCCATTATAGGTTTATAATTCTCTTCGTTGGTAACCACTATGATTAAGCTGCATCCGGCCAACGCGTATTCATCCACAATTCTACGGATAAAAGTTTTTTGGGCATCAAAGCTTAGCAATGCCTTGTGCTGTTTCATTCGTGAGGACTTCCCTGCAGATAATATCACCGCCGCCCAGCCGGACATTTCATATTCTTTAGAAGTATTCATCAAATCATCCGGGTATTTATTCAATATTATTTATTTTTGTCGTAAATATAATAAATAATCCATGAACGACAATTTTGCCCCCTTAAAACTAAAACAACTCGTGAACCTGATTTTCTCTGATCAAAGCGGACAATCAGTGCTGGGTATCCCAAAAGAATTATTCTTCAGTCCGAAAAAAATTAACCCATTAAAGGCTGAATTGTTTGACAAGCCTCTGGCCACTCCTTTTGGCGTGGCGGCTGGCCCGCACTCGCAACTGGCACAAAACATTATTGCGGCCTGGCTGTGCGGAGCACGATACATTGAATTAAAGACGGTTCAGACACTCGATGAATTAACCATTTCAAAACCCTGTATCGACATGCAGGACGAGGGTTATAACTGTGAATGGTCGCAGGAACTAAAAATTGAAGAATCGTTTAACGAATACCTCAAAGCATGGATACTAATCCATCTGCTTTCGCACAAATTAGGGTTCGGAAATAATCCCGAAACCATTTTTAACATGAGTGTCGGCTACAATTTTGAAGGTATCTGCAAAGATAATGTACAGTGGTTTCTTAACAAGATGAACGACTGTTCTGCCGAAAAGGAAGCTATGGTTGCAGAATTGGCTAAATGGTATCCCGAAATAAAGAATATTGAAATCCCTTCAAAAATTTCCGACAGCATCACCTTATCCACCATGCACGGATGCCCCCCCGAAGAGATAGAAAAGATAGGCCTTTACCTTATTGAAGAAAAAAAACTTCATACATTTATCAAACTCAATCCAACCCTCCTGGGGCCTCAGGAACTTCGCCGCATACTCAACGAAGTGCACCATCATCACACACAGGTACCTGACCAGGCCTTTGAGCACGACCTGAAATACGATAATGCCATTTCAATCATTAAAGCGCTCACCCAGGCAGCACAAAAAAACAAAGTTTTCTTTGGCATCAAACTGACGAATACGTTAGAAAGCATGAATAACCGCAACATCTTCAGCGCCGAAGAAAAAATGATGTACATGAGTGGCAAAGCCCTGCATCCTATCTCAGTAAATATTGCCCGCAAACTTCAGCAGGATTTTAGCGGACAGCTAAAAATTTCTTTCTCAGGCGGAGCCGACTGTTTTAACATCAGTCAAATTATCGGGTGCGGGATTTTTCCTGTAACAGTTTCTTCCGACTTGCTGAAACCCGGAGGTTACGGGCGGTTGGGACAATATTCCCAAAAT
>DAOOWO010000258.1:0-4040 GCA_035371225.1 Bacteroidales bacterium
GCTTTCCACAAGGGCCACATTCTTGAGCGGATACTGCCTCAACAGATGCTCCCCAAACAGGCACTGGGTCAACTCCCAACCTGCCGGCAACCGCAACCCGGGATTGCCGGACTGTTTCAAAACGGAGTGGACCCAGGTAATCCGTCCCCCCACTTTTTCATCCTTGATTCGTTTCCCTGTCTGCCGGTTGTACTTCATGATCTTCCCAGTCCTGCAGCGACCCTGTGTATCTACCTGGTAAAAAATCACGTCCCTGCTTTTGGTTACGCCTATATGGTACTCTTTTACGATGTTGACGGTGTTTTCCCTGCCAATCATGCTGGTCAGAAACAGGGTAAAATCGCTGTCTATTTCCGGATTTACCGTGCTTTTTACGATGTCTGTCGTTATGGTCCATAATTGTTTTTTGAGTTTTGTTTTTACTACTGGCTGAGGTATGCGGAAAAAGTTGTCTTTCCAGTCGGGCCGAGCCGAGGGATTATCGGCAAAAAACTGCTTCGGTGTGTAATGATACCCGCAACTGCTTTCATGGTTGCACCTTCCCACCACCTCATTCAAAAATTCCCCGTTTTCATCCACATAGAACGTAAAACAGAGCTTGTCCCCGCAAGCGGGTTGCTGACACAAAATGAAAGGGGGAGCCTCGGCAAAAAGAAAAAGCTTCCCTTTCTTTTGGTGTCAGCGAAGGGAACTGGATGCAAAAGCACCGGAAGCCTCTGCGCGCTAAAAAATTCCCGGTTCTTTGTGAAGAGAATTGAACATCGTAAATAAACATATATTTTTTCTGTACGGCACCTAAGGAATTAAGCTTCTTTTTTTCTCTATATTTGCTCCCTGTGCCCGGATAAAAATGAAAAAACTACCCTTTTTCCTTTTACTTGCCTTTATTCTTGGGGGATGTCGTACAGCACATTCCGTGAGCCAGTCGTTTTTATCGTCTATAGACAGCATGATGACCGATAATCCGGACACTGCTTATAAAGTGCTGAAAGACATTTCACCGGATGAACTCAACACACGACGTGAAAGGGCTTACTATGCACTGCTGCTAACACAGGCGCGCCATAAGAATTACATACCACTGCGTAATGATTCTCTTATTAATGTTGCCGTAAATTATTACAAGGGACAACGGGATCGGGAAAAATACGCCAAGGCCCTCCTTTATAAAGGCATCTGCATTGAAGAGATGAACGACCCCCAGAAGGCCATAGAAGTTTATGCCGAGGCAGAAAAAGTAGCGCTCAGCACCACCGACTACCTGACCACCGGGCTTATCAATTCGCAGATGGCCTGGCTTTACCAGGATATGTACATAGAAAACAAGGCAGATATTGAACGGTTCAAAAAGGCTATGGAGTACTTTCGCCTGGCCGGTCACAAGAAAAATGAATACTCGGTGGCTAGCCTATTGGGGCAAATTTATCGGCCAACCACAGAAAGGGATAGTGCTTATTATTATCTGGACGTTGCATTGGAGCTTGCCGCCGAGATGAAAGACAGCGTGGCCTTATTCCATAATTATTCACTTGTGGCCAATACATACCTGATGGATGAAGATTATGAACGGGCTAGAAATATGGCTTTGTATGTAATTGATAATCAAGTAAATGTACCAATTTCAGATGAAACATACCATTGTCTGAGCAGGTCTTATGCACGTTTGGGAAAAACAGATTCGGCGAGGTATTATTACGAAAGAGTAAGTGACGCTACAGATCCTAATGCGAAACACAGTAAGTTAATTACCCTGACAGAAATCCTTAAAGCCGAGCATAACTACAAAGATGCCCTGCTTTATACCGAACATTCACGTCATCTTGCCGATTCCATTATTGACGAATCCCGCCGGATGGACCTCTTCAAAATTGAAAAGCGCTACAACAACCAGCGCCTGGAAAACATCAACCAAAGGCTGGAATACAGTACCCAGGTAAACCATTACATTATTATTCTTATCAGCCTGGTGGCCATCATAATCACCATTGGATTCTGCGTGGCCATTGACCGCAAGCACCGGGATATCAACGAAAAGATTTCTTTCATAGAGCAGCTAAAAACGGAGTCGGCATTATATAATAACACACTGTTGGAAAAGTTGGACAAACAGAATATGGTGGAGATCCAGTTGAAAGAAGCCCTTGAAAAACGGATCCAGACCATCCGTGAGCTGATCGATGTATCATATCGCTACGGAGGGGTGCCCGATGCTTTCGTTAAGCACTTTAACAAGACGCTGAATATTAACCGGTTAAGCGAAGGTGCCCTGGATGATCTGAGTGAGGTTGTGAATGCCAAGTACGACGGGGTCATAGATTACCTGCAGGAAAAGCACACCAACCTGAACACAGACGACATCAACCTGATCTGCCTGCTTTGCTGCGGATTCTCTGCTACCGAAATGAGTGTTTTCTACAACCACAGTAATGGCAAATCAATTTATTCCCGCAAAAGACGCCTGGCTATAAAAATGGGACTTGACATCTCGCTGGACGAATATGTAGCCCTGAGCCTACATTACTGCAATACCCAAAAAGAACACTATCTGGCTGAAAATTAGAGTAATAGAGTAAGGCGCTGATAAACAGGTAATTACGTCGTTATTTTTCATGCTGACTTTTTATTTTTATAACACCCTGTGAATCAGGCGTGTAAAAAACCAATGCTGACCAAATTCTGTACGTTTTGATGGCCTTTTTTGTTCAAAAGCCTTTATCTTTGTAATGAATCAAAATATGCAGTTATGATGACACGACACTTTTTAATTTTCACTTTAGTACTTTTAGTAAGTTTTCCTGTTTCATTATTGTCACAAAACCACAGTGAAATTGTTGAGATGAAACAGACAGGTCCTACCACTCCAAAACCAAGAAGCCAGAAAATTTTTACCTCATCGGCTTATCAGAATTCGAACACGATTGATAAGAATGCCCCCTGCGTCTGGGTGGATCTTCAGAAAAAAGAACTATGCATCCGTATCCTGCAGGAGGGACCTGACTGCCGGCTGATCATTATCAATGATAATCAGTCTTTTTGTTTTCAGGAAACTGTTGCAGCAGGTAGGGTTATAAACGTCTGCCAGCTACCGGACATGGAAAAACCGGGATTGTACACCGTAATGGTCATCACCGCTGAAAAATGCTACCAGGGATATTTTTCGTATTACCAATCCAACAAATCCCTGTAATTTCCTGGACAGACAAAAAACTATTTGTGTTTTCCGGCATTCAAAATGTGACGTAATACATTTATCGTATCTTTTGCGCAAACATGAGCACGTTGCCAGTAACCTTCTGGTTTTATCTGAATCCCTTTGTTTACCCTGTTGTAAAGAACGACAATGTGCTGTTGCTCAACACAAGGAATATGAATGCCAGTATTTTCAATCAGAAAGAGCAGTGTGCCAGGTTGATGGAAAAATTGCTGGAGCCGGCCTCATTCGGGGTGCTGGAATTTTCTTCCGACTCGGACCAATACTCCTATTGCAAGGATTATATTGATAAAATATGCGAACTAAACATGGGTGTTTTGACGAAGGCACAGCCAGGAATGAAAAGGCCTGCTATCCTGACACCCTATCTGGTTAGAATGCATTCAACAACCAAGTACGATTTGCCAAAACCAGGCAGCAACATTACCTTGGTCATCAATGATGACTGTTCACAAGACTGCAGCCTGTGCTCAAAATACTTCACTCAATTCAAGTGTTGCACCAGCACAGACGGGGGATCGGTCATGGATCCGCAGCTGGTAAAGGATCTCCTTCAAAACGTCTCTGGTACCGAATCCTTTGTCATCAATGTTTGCGGCGGGAATATCACCCTACATCCACGGTTGCAGGAAATCATAGCCACTCTGTCTGAATCTTCCATCAATTGCAGGTACCACATATATTACAAAAACTGCTTCAATGGATTGATAAACATGATCAAACCAAGGGAAACTGTTGTGATTATGGACTTTCCAATTGATAAACAAGCCGACTTCATCCCCTGTAAGGATTATACTTACAATTTTATCGTGACAAGTCCTGATGATCT
>DAOOWO010000259.1:0-4022 GCA_035371225.1 Bacteroidales bacterium
TCCATTGATATCTATTACAAATTGAAAAGCCTGAAAAAAGTTGGCATAAAAATCCACCTGCATTGTTTTGAATACGACCGCAAACCTTCCCCCCTGCTTGATGATTTATGTGTGGAAGTAAATTATTACAAGCGCGACAATTCCAAAACAAAACTTTTCAGCAGCCTGCCGTACATCGTAGCCACACGCTATTCGGACAACCTTTTAACCAACCTGCTCAAGGATGACTACCCCATACTCTTCGAGGGTTTGCACACCTGTTATCTGCTAAACAACAAAAAACTGAAAAACAGAAAAAAGATTGTTCGTACCCATAACATTGAACACGAATATTACAGCAGCCTTGCCAGTGTCGAAAAAAACATGTTCAGACGGTATTACTTTTTGAACGAAGCCAGCAAACTTGCCCGTTTTGAAAAACAACTCGACCATGCCAACGGCATTGCCGCCATATCAATGAATGATGCCGGCCATTTTGCTCGTAAATTTAATAATGTAAGAACCGTCTCGGCTTTTCATTCTAACGAACAAATTACTTCCAAACCGGGTAAGGGAAATTATGCGTTGTATCACGGAAGTCTGGAGGTTGGCGAAAACAATGAAGCAGCCTTATTTTTAGTCAACCAGGTATTCAATGATTTAAAGATCAGATTTGTCATTGCCGGCAACAAACCCAGCAGTGCCCTGAAAGCAGCAGTCAGCGGCAAAAAAAATATTTCCCTGAAAAGTGGTATCAACAGTGAAGAAATTTACAAACTGGTTTCCGATGCCCACGTAAACATTCTTCCCACCTTTCAGGCTACAGGCATAAAGCTTAAACTGCTTGCCGCCCTGTTTCGCGGAAGATTTTGCCTGGTTAACACACCTATGATAGAAAAAACAGGGCTCGAAAGTCTGTGTATATGCAAAAATTCGGCAGAAGAATTCAAAACCGAGTTAAAAAACCTCTTTGCCAAAGAATACGACATCTCGGAAAATATAAAAAGGGAAAAAATCTTGCTGCACAATGGCTTTTCCAATGATTACAACGCCGAAGCCCTCGTAAATCTTATTTTTGGTTAGCAGACGGAGACTCAAACACCCGTCCGTCATCAATTCGCAGTGTACGTGCCGGGAACCTTTTGAACAACAACACATCGTGAGTGGCCATCAACACAGCAGTGCCAGTTTTGCTTATGTTCATAAGCAATTCCAGGATATCTTCCGAGGTAGCAGGATCGAGGTTGCCGGTAGGTTCGTCCGCAATTATTATTTCGGGATGATTAAGCAACGCCCGGGCAATACCCACACGTTGTTGTTCCCCTCCCGAGAGCTGGTTGGGCATCTTGGGACCTTTGGTAGTAAGTCCCACCTTGTCTAATACTTCTGTGATACGTTGCTGCATTTCGTGTTTATCATGCCAACCCGTGGCACGCAATACAAAGAGCAGGTTTTCATTCACAGTGCGGTCAGTTAACAACTGAAAATCCTGAAACACAATGCCTAACTTTCTTCTCAAATAAGGTATTTCCTTAGTTTTGATGGTACGCAAATCGTAGGAAGCCACCCTGGCCACACCATCTCTGGCCGGAAGCTGAGCATAGATAAGCTTCAGCAGGCTGCTTTTTCCACGACCGGTCGGACCAATCAGATATACAAACTCACCGCGTTCAATAGCCATATTGACGTTGGCAAGAACAAGAACTTCATTCTGAAAAACTGATACTTTTTCCAGTTGTATAATGGTGTTGCTACTTATTTCAAGATGTGTTTCCATATAGTAATTTGAATTTTCAAAAATAAGTCTTTTTTCTATTCAGCAAAAATTCAAATTCATAATCTATTAACAATGCTTCATACCCTCGTTTGAAAAAGCGGCATAGTACTTATTGAAGCAAATATTAACCATGCTTGAGAAAGGAAGTTATTCCTTTCTCAATAATTACTCTCTGACAATCAATAATTTGTTGCTTTCTTCTCAAAATAAGCTTTCGGGTGTTTGCATACAGGACAATTTTCCAGCGCCTTTTTCCCGGTATGCACATATCCGCATTTGCGACAAACCCATTCTTCGGTTTCTTCGCTTTCAAACACTCTGTTATCTTCCACATTCCTCAGCAATTTCAAAAAACGGGCTTCGTGTTCCGCTTCAATTTTTGCAACAAGCTTAAAAGCAGTTGCAATCTGCAAAAATCCTTCTTCTTCGGCTATCGCTGCGAATTCAGAATATATTTCCGTCCATTCTTCGTTTTCACCGTTGGCGGCCTCCACCAGGTTATCAGCAGTGTTCCCAATCATCCCTGCAGGATAAGTTGCTGTGATTTCCACTGGCCCTCCTTCCATAAAACGAAAGAACACCTTAGCATGACTCTCTTCCTGCAAAGCTGTTAGAGCAAAGATTTCAGCTATCTGCTCATAACCATCCTTTTTGGCTTGCTTTGCAAAAAAAGTATACCGGTTTTTGGCCTGCGATTCGCCGGCAAATGCTTTTAACAGATTCTTTTCGGTGCGGGTTCCTTTAATACTCATAAATATATAGTTTAATAGTAGAAATCTATAAGTCAAAAACCTCAGGCGGCGAGTCCGCCGCAGAGGAGGTACAATGGGTTATAAGAACCCATGAAAAACAGTGCAGATGGTGAACGGGTATCCTGTCCCAGCCGGTTACTGTATCTTTTCTCATTTGGAAACAAAATTACAAAACCTTAACAAATTTTGTATCTTTATGCCGTGTAAATTTTTTTTGTGAAAAAATCTGGTCAATATCTCTTCTCCGACACTGAAAAAAATGCTTTCGGAAAATACCTGCAAGAAAAAAATACATCAGGCAGCAACCTCTTCATCTTGCTGGATGAAAACACTAAGAAATATTGTAAGTCTAAGTTGTTTGATGATTTTCCCATCCTCGAAAACGCCAAAGAGATTCTAATTAAAAGCGGCGAACATCACAAAACACTGGAAACATGCAACCTTATCTGGCTCAAACTAATTGCCCATCATGCCGACAGGCATTCACTGCTCATCAACCTTGGCGGTGGTGTGATAACCGATATCGGCGGTTTTGCAGCAGCATCATATAAAAGGGGAATTGGGTTTTGCAATATCCCAACCACTCTGCTGGGAATGATTGACGCTGCCATAGGAGGTAAAACCGGGCTGGATTATCAGGGAATGAAAAACGTAATCGGATGTTTTTCTTTTGCAGAAAAAACTTTTATCAACCCAGAATTTTTAACTACACTACCCGAAAGACATTTAAAGTCGGGATATGCCGAATTGCTGAAAATTGCCCTCATCTCGGATAAGCTATTATGGAAACAGTTGCAGCCGCACAATATCAAAGACTTTTCCTCCCTGACAAAACTGATAAAAAAAGGCGTACGTCTGAAAGACAAAATTGTACAAGACGATCCGATGGAAAATCATATCCGCAAAAAACTCAACTTCGGACACACCATTGGCCATGCCATAGAGGCATACTCCCTGGCACAGGATAAAAAACCTTTGCTCCATGGCGAAGCGGTGGCTATTGGCATGATTTGCGAAGCATGGATATCAAAAAAGAAAAAGTTGCTTAGCGGCTCCGAACTGGATGAGATAATTTTTAAACTCATCAGAAGTTCTTTTACTGAAAAATACCGGATTGACTTCGATGGAATATTGACTTTCCTTAAAAACGATAAAAAAAATTCTAAACTAAAAATAAATTTCTCCCTGCTCCAGGGCATAGGCGATGCACAGATTGATAATTTTATTGAAGAAAAAATGATTTATGAATCGGTAGTGTTTTATAATAACCTCATTTAACAAAAAGCAAGACCATCCACTCCTAAGAAATCGCAGATAAATGAGTCCGGTTAGTATCAATAGCATTTCAGGCAATATAAGGGGCAGCATCACGTTGCCCGCTTCCAAAAGCATCAGCAACCGCCTGCTGGTAATAAAGTCATTATGTGATGCTCCTTTCATTATAAAAAATATTTCAACATCTGATGACACTCTTATCCTTGAGGATTGTCTCAAAAACAAAGAGCATTATCGCG
>DAOOWO010000260.1:0-4019 GCA_035371225.1 Bacteroidales bacterium
GAGTGCGATCTGCGGAAAATAATTAGAGTTGAGGTTTTTAATCTTAAGCCCTGCAGCCTCAGACAGAAGTTCTTTTTGTTTGATAAGCGGGTAGTTATCCAGTGCCAGTTGCTGGCAATAGTTCAGGCTGATGGTGTCCGACTGCTGTGCAGGCACATCTGTGAAAGGCAAAATAAAAAACAGTATGAGTATCTTTTTCATAAGGTTTATTTTTTTCTGATCGAGTTAATGATGAAATCGGCAACCAGGGTCTTACGTTCTTTCAGAAAACGGTCGTAAGCTTCCGCATTTCCTTTGAAGATAAAACCTTCCAGAATAGGCCGGCCGACAAATGGGAAAATACACATCCCTATCATGTTTACGATCAGATGTGGCAAGGGGATCGGCATTATTTTTCCTTCATCAATTTCACTTTGAAGCATTGTGGCCGTTAATGCAGGGTTAATACCTGAATTTTTTATAATGTTCACAATTCTTTCCGGCTTTCGCTGAAGTTCGTGTATAACAAAAACGGGCAAATGAGGATTTTGTAATAGTGTGTCGATATAATGCGAGACGAACAGCTTGATCTTTTCCTCAAAAGGCTGTTGCGACATCATGATGTACGAGATGTTTGGCAAAAACTTTTTGAATGATTCTTCAAAAATGGCATCGAATAAGTGTTCTTTGCTTCTGAAATAATAATGTAACAATGCCTTGTTGATGCCAGCCGCATCGGCTATCTGCTGCATACGCGCACCGTCAAACCCGTATTTTATAAAAACTTTCTTAGCCGCTTCAAAAATAATCTCTTCCGTGCCGTGTACTTGTTCATTCATTTTAACCAAAAGATTTAACTAGACAGTTTAACCATTTGGCAAAAATAATACATAACAAACCTGAAAGCAAGAAAATGCGAAAAAAATTTTTTTAATAAAAGAAAATTTTACTGCGGAGGGCAGTTAGCAGTTTTGCTGTGGAACAATTATTTCTTTATGAATTTCTTCAGCCAGAAACCCTCTTCACTTTCTATTTTCAAGACATATAGTCCGCTTTCGAGGTGCTGTACATCAATTTCTGTTTTACATCCAGTGAAGGCGTGTTGCATAAGCAGTTGTCCCTGCATATTATAAACATTGGCCGTGTTATTGCCTTTCGGCAGGCCCGAAGTCTGTGTTATTGTCAGTGTCGAAGATGCAGGATTGGGATATACAGCAAATTCCTTTTTGGCAATGTTAATTTCGGAAACTGCCGCAGGCTGGCTCACGGATAGTTCATCAATGTATAGGTTCCAGCCGCTCAAACTGCTGTACACATTAAACCCTAAATAATAATTTCCGTTGCCATAGTCGTTCACATCAAAGAGAACGGTAGCCGGCATAAAGGTTGTATCGGTGATGTTATCCAGATCGATGATGGTTTCGGTAAATGCTGCGGCGGAAGAGGGCGCTTCGCACAGATGTACCTTTAGTTTTTCCGGATAATTAATGTCCTGGGCTTTATAATAAAAGTTGAGGGCATATTGCTGACCCGAATCCAATAAAATACATTTTGAAAACAGCCAGTCGTTGGCCGGTTCGTTTGGATTAAAAGAGTAGATAGCGCAGCTCGAATTGTTCATGCCGCCATTATCGTAAAGAGTCCAACTGAAATAGTCCTGATTTTCATCTTCTACCAGCAACTGCCCGTTCACGGCCTCGTTTTCAAAATCCACGCTGTAGGGGATGGATGCCGGAATGTAATTTTCAATTTTATTGATAGCAGTGTCGTTGTGTTCATTCATGTCGTTTGTCAACACTGTGTACGTTACAATATCCTGCACGCCTAATGCAGAAAGGTCGCACAAATTTGTAAAGGTGAATTCTGCTTCTTCCAGTGAATTAATTGGGCCGTAAATGGGTTCGGTATAGGTAGTGCCGCCCAAAGAAAAAGCCACTTCAGCGCTATCGATGGTTTGGGTGCCAAAGTTTTTAACTATCACTGTCACCAGTTCTTCGCTGCTAAGTTCGCAGGAAGATACCGGCGACAAAATGCCGGTGACTCCCATATCGGCATAGTCGCAATATCCAATAAAAGGCACTTCTTCAAAGAGGCCGGTAAAATCGTCATCATAAGCCACAGAATTGCCGTTAAAGAAAATTTCGTAATATGCCGGTGGCGCCATGCCATCGCCGTATTCGTCAAAAATGGTAAATCCGTAACAAAGGTTTGTGTCCACACACATATCGGTGGAATAAAAGGCGTTGGTGTCGGTCATGCTTTCAGCAGAGCCGTAAAGGTCGTAAGTATAGTTGTTATAAATTTCCCAGTACGTTTCGGTGGGATAATTGTCGGTCCATACATCTACTGTAATCAGGCCGTTGCCGGTGATGACACGGTAGTAGGCGGTATCATTACTGGTATTTTGGTCGGAGGCGTAGGCCGTGTTGAATTCCATCTTGTAAACAAGGGGTTGTGAAAAATTAAAGGTACCGGAGAAGGTAACATCCAGCGTGGTGAAACTGTTCATGGTCGTGGTAATGTTTTTGTTGTAATCCACTCCGTTCAGGTTCATGTGGAAGTTGAAGTTGCCGGCACTATTTAAGCCATAATTTCTGAGGCGAACGGTGATGGTTTCGCTACTGCTCAGCGAACAGCCCGACGATAAAATGGGTGAAAGCACATCTTCCACGCCTACATCATGCGCAGCCACCACCGAGGCAAGGTCATAGCCAAAAATACGTTGACGCTGAATGATGCCTCCGAGTGTTACCGTTCCGCTCACCAGATCGGGATGTATGAACAATCCTCCGGCGATAGGCTCTAAAAGGTCCGAAGCGACATCTTGCGAACAGTCGTGGATGATGCCTGTTTGTTTGCCGGTGGATATTTTTATCATGACGATATCGCAGCCATTTCCGCCCTGATCGAACACCCACAGGTAAGGTCCGCCGGCAGTGCTATTGTCAAAGGCCGAACCATACATTCCGTATAGTTCATGGTCAGTGGCGGAGATGGTATTTATCACCGTACCCGACTGGTTGACCAGGTATATGTCGCTGTCCCAGTCGCCGACCCAGAAGGCATTGTTAACATTGTCGTAAGCGATATGTCTTACATTGATGTAAACCGGACAAACTATGGAGTCAACAATCTGGTGGGTGTTGAAATTCATCTTGTAAATTACGTTGGATGCGTCGGATCCATAGAAGTATGCGCCATCATAGGCCAGGTCGCGGATGCCCGTTACCGGCAGTTTGAATTTTCCGGCGGAGGTGCCGTTGAGGTTGAACACAAAGATAGAATCCAGATTCCACTGTGACACATAAAAATGGCTGCCATCGGTTTCGATGCCGCTGCCAATGGTTACGTTGTGTGTAAACTGCACGTCCCAGATGCCGTTGCTTTTTGCGGAAAATTTGTTCTGCACGGTTTTCTTTTCAGCTTGCAAGGTGCCGGTATTGGATTTCATAAGTTTTGTATTAGTCCTTGAAATGATAGCACCGTCAATATTTGCTTTTTTCAAGGGTGACATTTTTTCGACACCCTTAAGTATCTGGGGTTTTATTTTGTTTTGTGCATTGGATGTGAGCAAAGCACCTATTAAGATTGTCACAAGAAAGAATCTTTTCATGTTATGTTGTATAAATAAAATTAATAATTCACAAGTTGATAAGCGGTGGTCGATTAGTTTTCTTTGCTGATGACAATCATCCGGCTTATGCGGGCCTGCGGCGTGTTGATAGTCAGGTAATACATTCCGTTGGCCAGATCCAGTGCCAGGTCAATCTTCTGCATATTGGCTGATGGTTGGAGGTCGCTGGAATAAACTATCTTACCCATGACATCGGTGATATAAAAAGCCGATGCCTCGCTCATTTCAGGGAATACCAGGCTGAATTTTCCGTTGCTGGGGTTGGGCATGATCTTCACGATGTCATCTTCGGTGTTTTCGTCTACCAGACCGGCAAAATTTTTGGCGGTTGAAGTGTAATTGGCCGCAAATCCGGCAAATTTATTGGTGGCGTTTGAGGTGAACCAAACAAGCATTTTGCCCGAAC
>DAOOWO010000261.1:0-4018 GCA_035371225.1 Bacteroidales bacterium
ATTGCGAAATAATTATGTGTCGGTGGTGCCCGTCCATGTTGATTTTACAGCACATCATGCTATCCCTGTCATCAAAAAATGGAAATACAATGTTTAAATTTTTAAAGAAAGATGCCCTCTGGTTTGGAGTCGTTCTCGCGCTGGTCGTTTCGGGCGCTACTTTCGGATTATTATACCTGTTGAATAATACAGTGCTGGTAAACCCTCAGAACAATGACCAGTCCGTATTCAAATTGTCAACCCTGTACATCTTAAGCTTGGTGCCCAACGCCATTTTGCTGCGCTGGTACCTGGTAAATCTTAAAGCCGACAAAACCGGAAGGGGCATCCTGCTGATAACCTTTATTTTTGCTGTGGTTTTTATGATAATTTATTATAAATATTAAAGTGCAGAAGAAACCAAAAAGCCTTATTGCCGGAGGAATTATTCTTCTTGGAGTGTTGGTTGTCATCGTATTTATTGTTGTCAGCAGGCCTTCATCACGCAGAACCAAAAAACAAAAACCCGTAACACAACAAGAGATGGCCGAGCCCCGGTTCAGAAACGACGGGGTATTGAAGTTTATTAAGAACAACAGTATTCTGCAGACCATCCATATCGAAATTGCCGACGACGACCAGGAAAGGACGCAGGGCCTGATGTACCGCAAATCCATGCCCGACAGTTGCGGTATGTTGTTTATATTTGAAACTATGCAGCCCTTGTCCTTCTGGATGAAAAATACCTATATCCCCCTCGACATTATTTACCTTGATGCCGATTACCATATCGTGAGTATTGCCGCCTATACCCGTCCGCTGTCTGAAGAAGCAATACCCTCGGGCAGCGAGGCCAGGTACGTTGTGGAGGTGAATGCTGGTTTCTGCGATAGAAACAAGATTGTTGTTGGAGATAAAATGGAATTTACTTTAAACTGATGGTATGAACACATTATTTATTACCTGGAACCCCAACCCTGAGATTTTCACTATTGGGAATTTTGGCCTGCGCTGGTATGGATTATTGTTTGCCATGGGGTTTTTCCTGGCATATACGGTGTTGTATTTTGTCTTTAAACGCGAAAAAGTAGCTTTGAAAAAACTCGACTGGCTTACCTTTTATATTTTTCTTGCCGTGCTTATTGGAGCCAGGCTGGGCCATGTGTTTTTCTATGAATGGGGTTATTACAGTGAACATCTCAGCGAGATACCCATGGTGTGGAAAGGAGGGTTGGCCAGCCACGGTGCAGCCATAGCCATTATCATCACGCTGATTATTTATGTAAAACAGTTTAAGGTTAATGTGTGGTGGCTTTTCGACCGCATGGCGCTGGCTATACCCATCAGCGCCGCTTTTGTGCGCCTGGGGAACCTCATGAATTCCGAAATTTATGGTATCACCACCTCCATGCCCTGGGGGTTTGTTTTCAGGGCCGATCCTGCTGCGGGCCTTCTGCCCAGGCATCCCACCCAACTTTATGAAGCCATTTCATACCTGCTGATTGCCCTGGTGCTGATTATCCTTTATCGCAAAAATTTGGGCATCAACAAGCCTGGATTGTTTGTAGGCATTTTTGTTGCAGCCCTGTTCACGGCACGTTTTGTTATTGAGTTTTTCAAAGAGGTGCAGGTTGATTTTGAACACGGCATGAGTTTGGATATGGGCCAATGGCTTAGCGTACCCTTTATTTTGCTGGGCATTGGATTTATCATTTTTTCTATGAGAAACAAGAATAAAATTACCAGAGAAAAACAATAAGAAACTGTTTTGATTTTATGTTAAATAAGATTTATGATGAATTTTTTAGCGAAACAAGGCAGATTTTGCAGACATAGTTTACCCTATGTCGAAAAATCTAACGATGTTGCAGCAAAAAAGACGCATAAAGATATTAAAAGATAAAATCAAAACAATTTCTAAGTTTTTTCAGAGATTTTTGGAGTAATGTGAAATTTTTTTGGGGTGCTTTAACCCTGTTAACCTTATTTGTAGTTATTCTGACCAGATTGCCTGGTTATTTTTTGATCTTCTCATCAATGGTGGCTGGTTGCGAGATCTTGATATGATGTGATTTTATCATGTTTATCCTATGGTCGGTGCTGGCAGGTGTGAGTTCGAAGTTCACGCTTTTTTTGCCTGCAATGCCCCTGGTTTTGGTTGTATAACCTGCTGCATTTACTTCGAGGGCTGCTGTACCATGGGGAACTTTTATCTTATAGTTTCCTTCCTTGTCGCTTAATACAAGGATGTTAGGCGAATCTTTCGCAATGATGGTGGCTCCGGCAATAGCTTTGCCATCAGTCTTTGAGGTGATTTTTCCTTTGATGGTAGTTTGCCCGAAGGCCACAGGCATTCCGAACAAAGCCACAAATATGAAAATGATGAAACGGTTCATGGTACTTAAGTTTAAGTGCTTCACTTTCAGCAAAATTTACGCCAAATAGTTGCCGGGCAGAGCCCGGCAAAAATGGGAAAAACTTGTTTATCCTGATAGGAGGAGCCTTATTTTCTGGCTTCTATCAATATCTCCAGAATTTTGATGGCGGCTTCCGGTATTTTGGTCCCCGGCCCGAAAATGGCGATGGCTCCTGCTTTGTAAAGAAAATCATAATCCTGTGGAGGGATAACGCCTCCTACGATGACCATGATGTCTTCGCGTCCCAGTTTTTTCAGTTCTTCGATCACCTGTGGCACCAGGGTTTTGTGACCGGCAGCCAGACTGGATACTCCGAGTATGTGCACGTCGTTTTCCACGGCTTGTTTGGCGGCTTCGGCAGGTGTCTGGAATAAGGGGCCTATGTCCACGTCAAATCCTATGTCGGCATATCCGGTGGCAACCACCTTAGCACCGCGGTCGTGACCGTCCTGGCCCATCTTGGCTATCATAATCCTGGGGCGTCGTCCTTCGAGGGAAGCAAACTGGTCGGCCAGTTCACAGGCTTTTTTGTAGGTATCGTCATTCACCGATTCGGATGAATAAACTCCTGAAATTGATCTTATCACGGCTTTGTACCTCCCGAATATTTTTTCGCATGCAAAGGATATCTCGCCCAGAGAGGCTCTCTGGCGGGCAGCATCAACAGCGAGTTCAAGAAGATTGCCATTGCCGCTTTCGCATGCCTGAGTTATTTTATCTAAGCATTGTTGTACTTTTTGGTTGTCGCGGTTGCTCCGGAGTTGTTCCAGCCGTTTGATCTGGGCATCGCGTACCGCGGTATTGTCTATTTCCAGGGTTTCTATAGGGGCTTCTTTTTCGAGGCGGTATTTGTTTACACCCACTATAGTGTCTTTCCCCGAATCAATACGAGCTTGTTTGCGTGCCGAGGCTTCTTCGATGCGCATTTTGGGCAGACCGGTTTCAATAGCCTGAGCCATCCCGCCAAGGTGTTCAATTTCCTGTATGTGTTCCCATGCTTTGTGCGCCAGTTCATGTGTCAGGTATTCTACATAATAAGATCCACCCCAGGGGTCGACCACCTTGCAGATGTTAGTTTCTTCCTGCAGGTATATTTGTGTGTTTCGGGCAATACGTGCCGAAAAGTCTGTTGGCAGGGCGATGGCTTCATCCAGGGCGTTGGTGTGCAACGACTGAGTATGTCCCAGGGCTGCGCCCATGGCTTCCACACAAGTACGGGCCACGTTGTTAAATGGATCCTGTTCAGTGAGGCTCCATCCCGAGGTTTGGCAGTGCGTACGCAAAGCCAGTGATTTTGGATTTTTTGGGTTGAAGGTTTTTACTAATTTAGCCCACAACATGCGTGCTGCCCTCATTTTGGCTATTTCCATGAAGTGGTTCATGCCTATGCCCCAGAAAAATGATAGCCGCGGAGCAAAGGTGTCAATATCCATACCGGCATTGATTCCGGCACGCAGGTATTCCAGCCCGTCGGCAAGCGTATAGGCCAGTTCGATGTCGGCCGTGGCGCCTGCTTCCTGCATATGGTATCCGCTGATGCTGATCGAATTAAATTTGGGCATATTTCTGGAAGTGAACTCAAAAATATCTGCAATGATTTTCATCGAGGGCAGCGGCGGATA
>DAOOWO010000262.1:0-4009 GCA_035371225.1 Bacteroidales bacterium
AATCTCAAAAGGTAGCGGTTCAATGTTACCGGGCACATAAGCGTCCAGTTGCCGGCCGATATTTTTAAACATCAGGCTTGCCATAAAGCCACTTTTTTCATGGAAATAGGTCCCGGCCACATCTACGGCCACGCCAAAAGAATTGTATTTCTCCAGTTGAGAATAAATCATTTTCAGGTTGGCGCCCAGCAGAAAGTTCTTATGTAATTTCCGGCCCCAGCCCAAAGTGAGGGCATATTCGCCGCCGGAAAAGTTGCCATAAGTCATGCCGGCTTCGTCAGTTTCGAGAAAACGTCCGTAATTGATAAACTGCAGGGCTCCGGCGAAACTGCCAACTTTTTTAAAGGTATGGGAATAGGCAACAGATCCGTAATTAACGTCGCTGATGTATTCGGCGAAACTCAGTGAAAGCTGATGGTGTAGCTTGTCGTCTATCAGCGAAGGGTTGATGATGGCAAGGGATAAGTCGTTGTCTTTGGCAACGAGCATGTTGCTCCCGAGGGCGGCAACGCGCGCCGAAACAGGTAAGTTTAGAAATTCGTAAGTATTGTTGCCTCCCGTTTGCCCGAATATTGAAGCACAGAAAAAGACTGAAAAAAGTATTGCCGCAAATCTTTTCAAAAGTTGATATTTAATGAAGCAAAAATAATGATTTTTGTTGCTCTTGCCTGACATAACGGAAATTAATTAAAAATATTGTACTTTTGGCGTCATGCTGTACGAGGAATTGTATATGAGGCGGTGTATTGAACTCGCTATGAACGGATTGGGAAATGTAGCGCCTAACCCCATGGTAGGATGCGTTATTGTTCATAACGATTCTGTGGTAGGTGAGGGATTTCATGCGGTTTTTGGCGGCCCTCATGCCGAGGTGGCAGCCATAAATGCAGTAAAAAACAAAGAGATACTGAAAGAGTGTACTTTGTATGTTAGTTTGGAGCCTTGCTGCCATTATGGTAAAACACCGCCCTGTGCTGATAAGATTATTGAAACCGGGATTAGAAAAGTAGTGGTGGGCATCAGAGATCCGTTCGCCCAGGTGCAGGGCAAAGGAATTGCACGGCTGCAGGAAGCGGGGGTGGAGGTTGTTGAAGGCGTACTTCAGGCAGGATGCTCAACTCTGAACAAAAGATTTTTCACTTTTCATCAAAAAAAACGTCCCTATGTGATTCTTAAATGGGCACAAAGCCTTGACGGATTTATAGATAAAGAACGTTCCGATAACGAGCCGCAAATAAACTGGATAACCGACGAAAAAACACGGGTGCTGGTGCATCGCTGGCGTTCGGAAGAACAAGCCATCCTGACAGGCAAAAACACCGTGCTGATGGACAATCCCCAACTTACCGTGCGCGAATGGCATGGAAAAAATCCCTTGCGCCTGGTGATAGACCGCGGACTTGACATTTCTTCATCAGCAAAGATTATGGATGATACGGCGCAAACTGTAATTTTCAATTCATTAAAAGATGATGTGTGCGGTAATATCGAGTATAAAAAGTTGGATTTCAGCAAAAATATCATCCCTGAACTATTGACATTTCTCTATAATAAAAATATCCAATCACTCATAATCGAAGGCGGCCTTGTTACCCTGCAATCATTTATCGATGCGGGCTGCTGGGATGAAGCACGGGTATTTTCAGGAAATTGTTTCTTTTTTGGCGGTACAAGGGCTCCACTGATAAAAGGCAGCCTTGAAAGTATCCAAAATATTGGTGCAGATAAATTAAGTCTTATCACCAACAATAGTGATGATTTTTTAAGCAAACTATAGACAAAAAAATCATTGTTTGGTTCGTGCTAATCAAACATATTCATCAGTTTAAGGAATTGATTTTTATATACTCTGAAGGAAAATTTGGATATGTGAAAAAAAAATATTAATTTTACTTTTAATTTTGCGAAGAGTAATTTTTTAATCATCCAATACATAATCAACCTCGTTAATACGGTAAATAAATTGAAAAAAGGAATTAATACAAGCAATATGATCAGGCAATATGTTTTATCCATGGTTTTAGTCCTGTCTTTTATCTTTTGGGGTACAGGGCGAATTCTGGCGGTTTCGCACCAGGCTGGTACCGGGGCAAAAAGTTATTCCGGAAATGAGCTTTCTGCTGCTGACAAAAATGAAACAGGCAAACCCCGGAAACAAAAGTCGAAATTAAACCGGGCCAAAAGAACAAAAGCACTTTCCTATTCAAATCATTCTGTAAAAAAAGGAAGGTGGCAAAATACAAAGAAAATAAACTGTTCCGTAAACCCCGGCCTGAAAGCAAAGAGAGACTGGAAGAAAGAATCTCCACCACCTGTCAACCAACGGAAAAAAACTATTAAAGTATACTGATATTCAATTTTATATACTGCATTAAATGGGAATTCAGGTGCTGTCATTCCAGTAACTTATCCATCAGGTAAGTGCAGTTTTTTTGTTTCCATTAATTCTGTTGATTATTTTTAAAACTGGTTATGATAAAACCAAAGTACCTTATACTGCTAAGCATTTTTTTGATTACCTGTAAGACATTATATGCCGATTCTCCGTTAACATCTACGGACTTCTGCAAGGCATATCAAAATGAAAAAATTGTTATCAGGGCTGCGGCAACCGATGGCGTGCTCACAAAACAGCTAATCAAATTTTTGTTGGCCCCCAAAAAACCTATTGCCGTGAAAATGGCTGTTATCAACCAGTTGGGATGGAGTTTTGATGGTAAACAAAATGCGTCAATTTTTTTTGACTATTTACAAGAACACAAAGGCTACAAAGGAAAAGATGATTTGTTGAAAAATGCAGGAGCTACCGAGTTGCTATGCATGGCTTACCTGAAAGCGATGGATAATTACTTCGAAGTTGACGAGGCTATAGTTTATGCTGAACAGGCAGTTAGCAAGAATCCTAAAAGCTTTACTTATAACATAATCTGTGCATTGATAAAGGCACAAAGGGCTATGGATGATGATTGGTGCACAGTCTTCAAACTCACCGACAGGGTACGTATGAATAGATTGCTGCTGATGGATATGAATCAGGAGGCTGTCAACATTATTTTTGAATATATGAACCTCTATCAGGATGAATGTGATGATTGATCCCGGAGAAAAAAGATTGATTTTCCGTTTAGGTATTGGCTTCCGAAAGAATACCGCCGGCTAATAAAAAATCTTGTAGCTCTTAAACATATCTTTACTCTGAATAGCCTCAACAGCCTTCAGATATACGTCGTCCTGTTCGTTGCTGATGCGCCAGTAGGCATCATAATCCCATAAATTGCGGGCGATCCAGGCTTTGATAAAATTTTTGATATATATTTCCGAAACTTTATATCCTTCTTCGTCTTTTTTAACTCCTTCCTCTTCTGAATACTTCAGAAAATCCTGCATAAACTCATTATCTAAGGTAAACCCTTTGAGGAACACTTCCATATCGGGGTATTGCTTTTTTAAAGTTTCGCGTTTGATATCAAGATATTTCAGTACATATTGGTTTATAATGTTTTTGCGCAGCAGGTCCTGGTAAAAATCTGAAACTTTTGTGGTGTCGAGAGGGATGAATATGTCGGGCATGATGCCACCGCCACCGTATACCAGGCGTTTATTAGGAGTGTAATATTTTAGTGAATCCGGGAATTTGATGCTGTCTGGATTGGTCAATTCCCCGTGTTTATATCTGTTGGTCAGGTCTTTATAATACTTTTCGATACCGTCGTTGTAAGGCTTCTGGACACAGCGGCCTGTGGGCGTGTAATAATGCGCCGTGGTAAGTCTAATTACTGACTGATCGGGGAGGGTAAAAGGCCTTTGTACAAGCCCTTTGCCGAATGAGCGCCGGCCGATAACAAGCCCGCGGTCCCAATCCTGAACAGCGCCGGTAACGATTTCACTGGCAGAGGCAGAGCCTTCGTTGATGAGTACCACCAGTTTCCCTTTTTCGAAATCTCCTTTTTCGGTGGCCGTATTAACCGAACGGGTTGAGTTTATGCCTTCGGTATAAACAATCAACTGG
>DAOOWO010000263.1:0-3968 GCA_035371225.1 Bacteroidales bacterium
AGGGCGATTTTAACACAATTGCTTTATCTGAAGTGATGTTGAATAAACGTTTACAGGGCTGGTATTTTGTGTTATCGAGGTAAAAAAAACTGTTTTTATCGGTAAAATTATGCACCGAAATGGGCGACAAGTCGTTGAGGTAGTTGAGGTATTGTAACGGCAGGGGCTTGTCGCGGCCCAGGTCCCGGTTGATGGCTTCCACCGAGGCGCTGTCGGCACGCTGGCCCAGCATCATACGAGCAGGATCGGCCGGGAGCACATTAAACAAAATAAAGACAATGGTAATAACGCCGAATAGTACCAGTACCCCATAGAACAAGCGTTTGGTAATATAGCGTACCATAGAGGCTTATTTTTCGGTTTTGCCGGCAGCCGATTTTTCAATCAGTTTTTCGTAGCCGGGCACTTGGTCTTGAAATTCTTTGAAATTAGGAATGTCGCGCCATGCCCATTTGTCGAGAACTACGCCGTTCTTAAGCAGCACCAGGCCTGGATTTGAGCGGACTACGCTTTTCAGGGCGGTTTCATCCACAGTAAAAAACTCATAAGCGGCTTTTATTTCGTTGCGGAAGTTTTCTATAGTTGCAAAATCCGACCCACAGAGAGCCGCAAAGGATATAGAGTCTTTTTTACATTGTTCGAAAAAGACATTCAGCACCGGGAATACGGATTTTTCGGCTTTTGAAATATCATGGCTGATAATAAGAAACTGATAGCCGGGGTTGCCGATGATATCAGCGTTATGATTGACTTTGTTCACATCGTCCAGCATGAAGTCGTGTATGGGTGCGGGTTTGTATTCCTGAATAATGGTTTTTTCCTGATCAACAAATTCAAACTGTTTGAAGTACGCTGTATCCTGATAAGGAAGTGTTTTAGATGTCCATTTTTTAATTTCGCCGGTTTCTTTGTGTTTATACACGAGTTTAGTAGTATCAGCAATTTCAGGAGTATCAACCACTTTCTCAGAAATTCTGTTTCCGACCTTCCATGGCATAAAATCAAGCAGGGGCAGGTGGCGGTAACAATACACCGAAATCCATAGTATGACGGCAAAACCGATAAACATGATTCCGTATTGAGTTACATTAGGGAACCGGTTTTTGATAATATTTCTTCCCCAGAAAACGATAAGGGCGAATATCAGCAGGCCGACATTTTTATAAAAAGTTTCCCAGTTGGTAAGTATTAAGGCATCGCCAAAGCAACCGCAGTCCGACACAGGATTTTTTACCGCCAGAATAATGGTGAGTATGGTGAAAAAGGTCATGTACAATATCATTATCCATGAAAAAAATTTTATTTTGACATTGAACAGGAAGCAAAACCCAATGATAAACTCCGAACAAAAAAGACAAAAACCCATTATTAGCGAGGCCGGCATCAGCCAGGGCATACCGAAAGCCATGAAATAATCATCAAATTTGTACATCGAGCCCAGCGGGTCAACGGCTTTTACAAAGCCAGAAAAAATAAATACCAAGCCCAGAACAATACGGGCAAAATGTATCGAAAATATGCGCAGGCGCTTAGAAAAAGCGTATAACATAAAATCTGCAAAAGCAATGGCTATAAGAATTATTATTACTATCAGATTGGTACTCATAACGGGTTTGATTTAGTTGTTATTTATTTCCTCGTTGATTTTTATCAGCGCAAATACGGCATAGTTGATCATATCAAAATAATTTGCATCAACGCCTTCCGAAACCTCTGTCAATCCTTGATTATCTTCAATTTGTTTGGTTCTGAAAATTTTCATCAGGATAATATCGGTAAGCGAACTAATACGCATATCGCGCCAGGCCTCGCCGTAGTCGTGATTTTTATCCATCATCAGGCTTTTGGCAAGATGGACATATTTGTCGTACAGCTCCGAGGCCTTTGATATTTCCAAATTGATATTGGTAAAATCATTCATTTCCAGTTGTATCAGGGCCATGACAGAGTAATTGACAATGCCGATAAACTCAGAGAAAATACCTTCAGAAATTTTTTGCGTTCCTTTTTCTTCGATGCTTCTGATTCGTTGTGCCTTAATAAAAATCTGGTCGGTGAGGGATTGAGGGCGCAATATCCGCCATGCAGTACCGTAATCGTTCATTTTTTTTACAAAAAGTTCCCGGCAGGCAGCAATGGCAGCGTCGTATTGTTTTTCGGTGTGGTTCATGTATTTTATTACATTTGTAAAATATAAACGTGCAAAGATAAAAAAAATTAGAAACTTGTGAACCATTACTTTCTGAATTGCCGGGGCAAATTGGTATCGCTCGAAAAGCCGCTGATCATGGGAATACTAAATGTAACCCCTGACTCTTTTTTTGACGGCGGAAGTTACACTGATGAAATATCTTGGATGAACCGTGCCGAAAAAATGCTAGCCGATGGCGCAGATATCATAGATGTGGGCTGTGTGTCAACAAGGCCGGGTTCCGTGCCTGTCAGCGAAAATGATGAAACAGACAAGGCCATGAAGGTAATCGCCGGCATAAGAAAAAATTTCCCGGAAATAATTATTTCGATTGACACTTATAGGGCAGCAGTGGCCAGGGCATCTGTTGAAATGGGTGCCGATATTATCAATGATATTTCGGGGGGCATGCTGGATGAAACTATGTTTTCAACTGTAGCTGAATTACACGTGCCTTATGTATTAATGCACATGAAGGGAACCCCGGAAACTATGCAACAGAATCCATCATATACTGATGTTACTAAAGAAATTCTGTTTTTTTTATCGGAGAAAATTTGCCAGTTGAAGCGTATGGGAGTTTGCGATATTATTGTAGATCCCGGTTTCGGATTTGGCAAAACCATAAAACAAAATTTTGACTTATTAAATGATATGGATTTTTTTAAATTTTTACCTCATCCCTTATTAATTGGCGTTTCCAGAAAATCAATGATATGGAAGGTTCTGAAAAGTTCGCCGGAAAAGGCTCTTAACGGCACTAGTGTGCTGAATACATGCGCCTTGCTGAAAAAAGCTCGGATTATTCGCGTGCATAATGTTAAAGAAGCCAGAGAATGTGTAGAACTTATTAGTTTTTTTTCCGTATAAAAAATATTTTAGGTTTGTAGTGTAAATTAATTTTTTTTTATCTTCACAAAGTTTTTTGTAAAGACATATTGAAAATATTAAATATAATGAAAATTCGTAGAATTGTTGTTTTGTAATACTTAAAGAGGAAAAAATATTATTTGCAAAATAGAATTAATATGACTGTAATAAATAATACTTATTAAACCAAAAACATATGAAAAAGTTTTTCCTTTTTTTTATCTCTGTTGTTGTCCTGTCGGCCTTTTCCATTGAGGTAAAAGCGCAGTTGACGGTGGATACATCTCTTTCTGTGCCACAGATGGTACAGAATTACCTGTTGGGCTCCGGCGTTACGGTGACCAATGTAACCTACATAGGGAAACCCGGATCGGTAGGGGCTTTTAATACAGGCGCCACACCAACCAACCTGGGACTTACCAGCGGGTTGGTGCTCTCCAACGGGCAGACCAACGGCACGCCACCAATAAGTTCTGCGGCCATCAATCTTGCAGATCATAACAATGCGGGTGCCAGCGATCCCTTACTGGAAAACCTTGTGCCGGCATCAACCAATATCTTTGATGCCTCCGTCCTTGAATTTGACTTTGTGCCCTTTGCCGACACGATGAAATTCAGGTATGTGTTTGCTTCGGAGGAGTATCCCGATTATGTCAGCGCCATGTATGCCGATGTATTTGGCTTTTTTGTTACAGGCCCTAATCCTGCAGGCGGAAATTATACCAATCAAAATATTGCCCTGATTCCCGGTACTTCACAACCGGTTACCATCGCCAATGTTAATAACGGCCCGGGCAACAGCGGCCCGTGTAATAATTGTGCCTATTATATCGGCAATACCGGTGGCCTTACAATAGTATATAATGGTTTTACCACGGTATTAACCGCCTGGTGTCTTGTTTCACCC
>DAOOWO010000264.1:0-3952 GCA_035371225.1 Bacteroidales bacterium
TTTTCCTTTTGATAGCTTTTACTTCTTACTTTTTTACCTGGAAAACCGACGACAATATTTTTGATAATTCTATCTGGAGAGTGATTAGCGACAACAGCCTGCAATCAGAAAACTGGATGGGAAAGATTGGTGCAGTATTTTCGTTTCTGTTTATAAAAAACTGGTTTGGTATTGCTTCCTGCCTTTTTATTGCATGGCTTTTTGTGCTTGGCAGCAAAATGTTGTTTAATCTTCAGATTTTCCCCCTATCAAAAGCCTCTACATATACCCTTTTTGGATTATTCTGGATTTCGGTCAGCCTTGCTTTTATTTTGCCCAATGAGAAGCACCTGATTCTGAGTGGTTCTTTTGGCTATCAGATTAATATCTGGCTAAACAGCATCATTGGAAAAATAGGTACCGGGATATTACTGTTTTTTCTGATAGTCAGTTTTTTGATTATTGAATACAACCTGCATAAACTTTTTAGCAGAAAACCCAAAGAAGAAACCGAAGAAATAGCAGTGGAAGAAGAAACTTCTGAATCCGAAAAGACTTTTTCAAAAAATCAATTCAGCGAACCTGAAAATGAAACTACCGAAGAAGAAATTACCTTTGAGTTGACCAAGAAGCCTGTACCCGTCGAACAGCAACCTATAGAACTTGTCAACAATACCTCTAGTACCAACACAAAAAATCAAAAAGAATCCGATCGGGAGGACATTCCTTTTACTATTACTCCCTCCGAGGAAGTGACGGCGGATACCGAAAATATTTTCATCCCGGAAACCGAAGCAGAGGACGAAGAACATTTTACCATCGATACTCCTTATGATCCCAGGCTGGAACTTTCTTCTTACCGTTTTCCGAGCCTCGACCTGCTGAAAGAATATGATTCGGGCAACATCTCGGTACAAAACGAAGAGCTCGAAGCCAACAAAAACCGTATTCTCACTACCCTGAACAATTATTCCATCCAGATAGATAAAATCAATGCTACTATTGGACCAACAGTTACACTTTACGAAATTGTGCCCTCCCCAGGTATACGCATCTCGAAAATTAAAAACCTCGAAGACGATATCGCCCTGAGCCTGTCGGCCCTTGGTATACGTATTATTGCCCCCATGCCCGGCAAAGGTACCATTGGCATCGAAGTTCCTAATCAAAATCCGAGAATCGTATCCATGCGTTCAATACTGGCATCAGAAAAATTCCTGAACAACAACTACGATTTGCCAATAGGTCTGGGAAAAACTATTTCGAATACCAGTTATGTGGCCGACCTGGCCAAGATGCCCCACCTGCTGATGGCCGGAGCCACCGGACAGGGAAAGTCAGTTGGGCTTAATGCCATCATTGCATCTTTATTATACAAAAAACACCCTGCGGAACTCAAATTTGTTTTGGTCGACCCCAAAAAGGTGGAATTAACCCTTTTCGCCAAAATAGAACGGCATTATTTAGCCAAACTTCCCGATAGCGAAGAGGCTATCATCACTGATGTGCGTAAGGTAGTGCGCACCCTTAACTCCCTGTGCATACTGATGGAAATGCGTTATGACCTGTTGAAACTGGCCGGTGTAAGGAATATCAAGGAATATAACACCAAATTCATTGCCCGCAAGTTGCTGCCCACTGATGGTCACGATTTTATGCCTTATATTGTGGTCATCGTGGATGAATTTGCCGACCTTATAATGACAGCCGGAAAAGAAGTGGAAGCCCCCATCACACGCCTCGCCCAGCTTGCAAGAGCCATAGGCATCCATCTGATCGTTGCCACACAACGTCCTTCGGTAAATGTGATTACCGGAACCATAAAAGCCAACTTCCCTGCCCGTCTGGCCTACCGTGTGATTTCCAAAATCGACTCACGCACTATTCTGGATACCGGCGGAGCCGACCAACTTGTAGGACGGGGCGACATGCTACTGTCTACCGGAAACGAAATGGTGCGTCTGCAATGTGCTTTTATCGACTCACCTGAAGTTGAAATTCTCACCGATTATATTGGGCAGCAACGCGCCTTCCCCGACATCTTTGAATTGCCCGAATGTCCTGACGAAGAAAGCAATAATGACAAGAACCTCGACTCTTCGGAACGCGACGAAATGTTTGACGAAGCCGCGCGTGTCATCGTGGTACATCAGCACGGTTCTACATCGCTGCTGCAACGCAAACTGAAACTGGGTTACAACCGTGCAGGACGTATCATCGACCAACTGGAAGCTGCCGGTATTGTTGGGCCATTTGAAGGAAGCAAGGCCAGAGAAGTAAGGTATAAAGATATGGAAGCTTTGGAACAGTTTTTGAATACCTTAAAAAACAACTGACACCTAATGAAAAAAATCATCATCACAGCCTTACTAATCAGTATCACGGCTGCAATAAACGCACAGGACAATTCAAAAGCAAAGGCAATACTGGATGGAGTTTCTCAACAAACCAAATCCTATTCAACTATAGATATTGCTTTTAGTTTTACTGTTCAGAACACGGCAAAAAAAACCAAAGACACCAAAACTGGGTTTGCCTGCATGAAAGGTGAAAAATACTGGAGCAACTTTTCCGGACAGGAAATTATGTGCGATGGGAAAACTGTTTGGACCTACCTGAAAGAAAGCAACGAGGTACAAATAAATACAAACGATCCGAAAAACGACCAGGCATTAAACCCGCTTAGCCTGCTCACCGATTACTCTAAAAGTTATACACCAAAATTCATTAAAGAGGAAACCCGCGGTTCACGCATATTTCAGATTCTTGACCTCACTCCGGTAAAAGCAAAATCATATTACAAGGTGCGCCTGGAAATTGATAAACAAGCCAAACAGATTGTCAATGCCATTATTTACGATAAGAACGGTGTCAATACTTATTCCTATACAATTACTAAGTTTGTTACCAATAAAACAATACCCGAAAGCAAATTCACTTTTAAAACTGCTGACCACCCGGGTGTGGAAGTTATTGACCTGAGGTAACCACCACCTTATTTGAACACAATCGGGGATTATTTTGTGAATAATCCGGAAATATTATCCTATTGAACAATTCTGCCTTCAATAATTTTTAACTTTTATAGCCGTCAATACATTATCTTTGTTTTATAATAGAAAATTAAAATTGTTTTTCCACTTTCAAAGTAGCCCACAACCCGGTAAAAAACAAAAAAGTGAAAAAAAACATCCTGATTATTTTAGCACTTTCGGTGTCATTTGCTTTGGGTTTTATTCTAAAAACATTTCTCACTGACCGCCAGAAAGCCGCATCTGTTCCATGCATGGCAAAAACTTCAGATAGTAGCCAGACAAAAAAAGTAAGCGGAATCGGGGGGATATTTTTCAAATGCCATAATCCCGAAAAAGTCAAAGAATGGTACAAGCTGCACCTTGGATTCAACATTGATGAGTATGGTGCACGCTTCGAATGGCTTCAAAGCGCTGACACCTCCAAAAAAGGGATAACACAATGGAGCGTTTTCAATGAAACGGAAAATTACTTTGATCCATCAACCAAAGATTTCATGATTAATTACATCGTTAATGATCTGGAAAGCCTTGTAAAACTGCTCAAAGCCGATAATGTAACCATACTTGACACCATGGAAACCTACGAATACGGCAAGTTCATCCATATTATGGATATTGAAGGCAATAAAATTGAATTGTGGGAACCGGATTACACCTACAAACCGGAAAAAAAATAAACTTCGTTAGGTTGATACGGATCAACCATGTAAATAGAATAATTCACTGTAAAACAAAAAGTTTTTTCATTACGTAAATGACCTGTACCCACAAATAATATTTTTATATTTTTAAGAAATAAAAATTTTTCTTATTTTAGATACGGTTTTTAAACAGAATTATTCCAAAAAATTAAAAAATCAGGAGGAAATAAAATGTCAGACAAAGGCACAACAAAAAAAGTTACCCGTGTGGAAAACGACGAAACCAAATCATCAGCA
>DAOOWO010000265.1:0-3950 GCA_035371225.1 Bacteroidales bacterium
CATCAGGGTGGTAAAGACAATGTCGCTTTTTTGCGAATGTTTTATTTCCTCCAGACGTTTGTTGAATTCGTCGGAAATGTTGATATAATTGGCTCCTGGTTGAGGCACTATGGCCAGTCCCACGCCGCTTACACCATTCAGTTTCCAGCTCTTTTCATAATCTTCAGGGCCTAGTTCTACTTTTGCCACATCGCCAAGGCGGACAATACCATCCTGGTCGCCGCGGACAATCAGGCTGCGGAATTCTTCTTCGGTGGTGAGCTTTCCCATGGCCCGGATGGTATATTCCGTTTTGTTGCCATAGATTTTTCCCGAAGGAATTTCAACATTTTCTTTGTTTAAAATTGTTGAGATATCATTGAAAGTGATGTTGTAAGCATTTAATTTGTCGGGGTCAATCCACAGCCGCATTGCCGGGCGTTTTTGCCCGAAAATATTTACTGCGCTTACTTCGGGAATTGTTTGAAACTTATTTTGTAAAACATTTTCAGCATAGTCGCTCAGTTCCATGAGGCTTTTGCTCGGGCTCTGAATTGCCATCATGATAATCCAGTCGCTACTGGCATCGGCTTTGGACACTACCGGCGCAGCATCAATGTCTTGCGGCAGATTACGCATGGCACGGCTCACCTTGTCGCGGACATCGTTGGCGGCGGCTTCCAGGTCGGCATCGATATTAAACTCAACCGAAATTCTGCTGCTTCCCACTGAGCTCGAAGATGTAATAGTGCGGATGTCGGGTATTCCATTGATGGCTTTTTCGAGGGGTTCGGTAATCTGGCTTTCAATAATGTCAGCGTTAGCGCCCGCATAAGAGGTGGAAACGGTAACTATGGGCGGGTCAATGGCAGGAAATTCGCGCACTCCGAGAAAAGTAAACCCAATAACACCCAGCAACACAATAAAGATGTTCATTACTGTTGCCAGGATGGGTTTGTTTATTGATAGTTCAGAAATGTTCATAGGTATAGTTTCCGGCTAGTGTCAGTTGTAAATAGTGATATTGTGTAATAATGATTTTTTTGTAAACATCCAATATGACATTTCGTTAATTGTGCGTATCTAAGCTCTTTTTTACCTGCTTGATTTTTACTTTGGCATTGGGCCTCACAAACAATACACCACTAACCACTACACTGTCGCCGGGCAACAGACCGTTAGTAATTTCAGCGTATTCGGCTGTTCGTGCGCCTACTTCCACATTCACAAATTTTGCTTTTCCGTTTTTTATTGTTACCACCTGGTTGGAATATGCTTCAGGAATGATGATACTGGTTGGAACTACTATACCTTTTGTTGTTTCGCGGAGGTAAACTTTTACAAAAGCTCCTGGTATCAATATTCCCTCCACCAAGTGCGCCCGAACCTTGATGTTTCGTGTTGTGGTGCTAATCTGAGGTTCAATGGCGCTGATTATCGCCTGGTGTTCTTCCTCAGAGTTGTTAGATTTTACCGTTATTGTTTTTTTTGTGCTGATCAGCGTTTCGTAAGCCTCAGGGATAGAAAAGTCAATTTTTATTTTATCTGTTTGTTGTAAGGTGCCAATAAGGGTTTGCGGCGTAACATAAGCTCCTGCGCTAACCTGTCGCAAACCCAGCTTGCCGTTGAAGGGAGCTTTAATAATGGTTTTATCTATCTGGGTTTTCAGAACCTCAATATTGGCTTTATATAAATCTTTCTTACTCAGGGCATCGTCATAGTCGGCCTGATTAACACCATTAATCGAGAGTAGTTTTTTAAGGCGTTCTTCGGTTTTGGTGGCTAACTCCAGTTGTACTTCATATTGTTTAAGTTGTGCCTGCAGTTCAGCATCGTTGATTTTGGCAAGTATGGCTCCTTTGGCTACTGATCCTCCGTCGGGGATGTTTAAGTAAGTAAGCCTACCGCTGACCTCAGGGCGGAGTTCTATCATGTCTTCTGAAAGCACTGTGCCATTTACTTCTACTGTTCTGGGGAAACTGTCTTCACGGGCAATGAGGATGTCAACGGGTACTGGTGCTGATTCTTTCTTTTTGTTTTCTTCACCGTTTTTACAGGATCCCAATAACAGAATTCCGGACAGAATTACAGTAAGCCATTTTATTTTCGTCATTGGAGAGTACGTTTGAGTGTTTTGCAAAAATAATTTAATTAATAAAACAATGCCAGAACTAAATTATTATTGTTAGCTGCATAATTATTTATCTTTACAGTCATAAAACGCACGGCGATGAAAAAACCCTTTGTATTATTGCTGTTTATTTCAATGCATTTCGTGTTATATTCCGAAATAAATACCGGCAATAGTCTGGAATGGCTTTGCGCTGATGCGGAACTGATAGCCAGAGGACACATAAAAAGTTATTCAGAAAACAACCCGGGGAACAACCTGTGTACAATAGTATTCGAAACAAAAGAAATTTTTAAAGGGACTACTGAAAGCCCGTTGGAAATAGTTACATACATGATTGCAAAGGACAGCCTGGAGAAATACATGGCAGAGCAAACTTCCCTGATTGTATTTTTGAAAGAAGAAAAATCCCTCAGGGGGAAAAAGCAAAAAACACGGTGGGGTATTATGGAAGCTTATAATGCAATTCCGGCAATGATAAACCTTATGACACCTCAAAAGGCGCTTATTTCGGCATCCACATTTTCTGTTTGTGAAACACGTGAACAAATAATTGCAGCGTGCCGTCTTTGTCTGAAAAAGATTGCCGGGTATGAAGTGGAAGGGAAAACCGTGTTTATGAATTATCTCGCCATTCCTCCACAAACCATGGCTTACGACTTTTTGTATGTCGGTAGTAAATGTTATCTTACTGTTCCCGATTTTATGTTTCCCGACTCACGTGAAAAACCTTATTAAAAAACAATATGAAACCAGCATATACTATTAATGATCCAGTGCAACTGAGGGAAATACTTTTTGGTTTTCGGATAAGCAGGGTCATTCTAACAGCTTTCGAATTGGATATCTTTACGTATATAAAACCCGACGGATCGGGGTCCGATACTGTTGCCGGAAAAATCAGAACAGACGTCAGGGCAACCGACAGGGTGATGAACGCCCTTTGCGCCATTGGGTTGCTTGAAAAGAAAAAATCTAAGTTTTATAATACAAAATTTTCATCCAGGTATTTATCAAAAGAAAGTCCTGATTATTTGCTGGGGCTGATGCATACAGCCAATATGTGGGATACCTGGTCAACCATGACGGAGATGGTGAGGACCGGAAAAACACAAAAGGAAAAAGTAAAATCAAGGAGTTCAGAAATCTGGTCTGAAGCCTTCATAGGTGCGATGCATGAAAGAGCCGTTCATCAGGCCAAAAACGTTCTCGACAAACTCGACCTGCAGGAAATCAGGCATTTTCTTGATATTGGAGGCGGATCCGGTGTATATGCCATGGATTTTGTAAAACGTGCTCCGGGAAACAAGGCAACCGTGTTTGATTTGCCCGACATTATCCCAATCACCAAAAAATATGTAAAAAAAGAAGGACTGACTGGCCGCTTTAATTATATCTGTGGCGATTACAATAAGGCAGCTTTCGGTAGCGGCTATGATATGGCTTTTCTTTCAGCTATCGTGCATATTAACTCGCATGAACAGAACCGAAAGCTGGTGAAGAAATGCTTCGATGCACTGAATCCGGGCGGTATGATTGTAATCCAGGATCATATCATGGACGAAGACAGAACATCCCCTTACACCGGTGCATTATTTGCACTGAATATGCTTGTTGCTACTGAATGCGGCGATACATACACGGAAAAAGAAATCAGAGGGTGGCTGAAAGATTCGGGGTTCGTGAAAATTCAACGTTTTGAAACCATAAATAATGCGATAATAAGCGGAAGAAAACCCGGAAAAACATTGTCACAAATAAAAAAGTAATAAGAAATTAAACAAAAGGGATGTGAAAAAGAAACAGTGGTACGAGCAACTTTTTGAGCATTATGCTGAAA
>DAOOWO010000266.1:0-3944 GCA_035371225.1 Bacteroidales bacterium
CGTACTCTGGAATACCTGCGAAGCTATAAAGATTTTCCGATACATATCATCGACAAGTCATCAGCCGGCCTTGGATGGAAGGGCAAGAAACATGGCGTTGGCTGGGCACGCAAAGTTACGATGGATTACATCTCAGGCATGGCATCGGCGGGCGATATTATCCTGAGCATGGATGCAGACACGGTTTTCAACCCTGATTTCTGCTGTTCGGTGATCCGGAGTTTTCACAAACGCGAAAAAGCGGCAGCCATTGCTCTGCCCTATTATCACAGGCTTACAGGCGACGAACCCATCGATCGTGCGCTGCTTCGATACGAAATATATATGCGCTATTACGCCATCAACCTTTGGCGGATAAAAAACCCATACTGTTTCACGGCTATTGGATCGTCAATGGCTGTTCCAGTGCATGCCTACCGTGCCATTGGAGGCATTACACCCAAACTCAGCGGCGAAGATTTCTATTTCTTGCAGAAATTAAGAAAGTACGGCGACATTATTGTATGGAACGAAGAGCAAACTTTTCCTGCAACCAGGTATTCCGACAGGGTATTTTTCGGCACCGGCCCTGCCCTCATAAAAGGTGTGCAAAGCGATTGGAACAGTTACCCAATATATGCATATCAACTGTTTGATGAAGTAAAACACACATTCCATCTTTTTGAAGACCTCTTTTCTGCCGACGTACCAACACCCATGGATACTTTTCTCGAAAAGACATTTCTGACCAAAAATATTTGGGTACCACTGCGCGAAAACTTTAAGGATAAAAATAAATTTATCAGGGCCTGTGCCGAAAAAGTGGATGGGTTAAGGATATTGCAATTTCTTAAATCAAGGCAAAGTGTCTCTGAAAACGAAATGAGATATCTTGTGGAATATTTAGAGCTTTTTCACCAGGCAGAAGCCGAACATATATTGCATGTCGCAAACGATTTGCATTTCGAAACATCACCTATTGAAGTACTGGATAAACTAAGGAATTTGCTTTCGAATATAGAAAATAATTACCGCAAAAAACACCAGGTGATAAACTGGTTCTAATTATAAGGTGGAGTAATATTTATGCAAAAAAAACAGCGACCTGATGGCCGCTGTTTATGTTTTTAAAAAATTTTCGAAACAGGAATTTGTTTCTAAGAAAAATAATTAATCGTTATTCCTGTAATTATTATTTCTCCTGAAATTATCTCTTCTGTTGTTTCTGTGTTCTCCTTCTTTTCTTTCGATTGATTGATTAACAGTAATGTTTCTGCCTTTTACATCCTTGCCATTGAGATCTTCAATAGCTTGCTGCGCTTCACCATCATCAGGCATTTCAACAAAACCAAATCCTTTGCTTCTTCCAGAGTATTTGTCAGTAATGATTTTAACAGAGGCTACTTGTCCATACTCTTCAAAAATTTTTTGTAATTCATCTTCAGTCATTCCGTAATGAAGATTACCAGCGTAAATTTTCATAATGCGATAATTAATTTTAATTGGTTATTAACGTACAAAAGTACAGTATTTTTTTACAACAACGAAAAATATTAATATTTTTTGTTAAAAAATGTTCTGATTGTAAAAAAAGTTTTCTATCCATAACCCACCTCCTCTCCAAGCCCAGTATTTACAGGCAATGACGATGAAACTTTATTTTACTGAAATATTAAAAAAATAAGTCTTTATTAATAAATACCAGGATATTTTACCGGAGAAGCGGCAAATAAAATATCCAATTAAAAGAAAATTGCAGGTTGGGCCGGAATAAGATCATAGAAAAAAAGGAGGAAAATCGTTCACGCGTTTAACAATTACGGGCATAGGAACAAGTGTTCCTATGCCCGTAAATCAACCAGGGCAAGTTCCCGTAGATAAGAGTTTACTTTTCCTTATTCCTGAGTTTTTTTATGCCCCATAAAACACCTAAGGCCGCCAGTATACCCAATCCATGTATAGGTTCACTGTTTCCGTTGGCTGGTGCTGGCGGCGGTGCCTGAGCAAGAAGGGTTACAACAAATAATGGTGCCAGCAGAAAACAGGTCGTCAGAAATATTTTTATCCTTGTGTTTTTCATTTTAATATCCTTTCCTTTAAATTTTTACAATCATTACTGTTTACATGATGATAATTTTCTTCTGAAAGGTATCGCTGCCGTTAACTACATTGATAATGTAGCATCCAGGTTTGTCTACTGTGTAACGGAAGGTGTTGCTGCCCTGCAATTCATCGCTGATGACCTGCTGACCAAGCATATCATAGACGGATATTACTGCCTTTTGCAGCGTGGTGTTGCTGTAATTAACATAAATGTCCTTACCCGATGACCATGCATCAACAAAGGAAATGTTGTTTTCATCAATACCGGTAACTATAGTAGGCGAAAATCTAATAAAAAACCTGTATTGCGGGGCATTGGCGGTGGTGGTAAATGTATAAACCGGATTCAGGGTCAGGTCCTGAATGGTGGATGTCTGGTTATCCTCAAGGTATATATGCTGCGAAGGATCAAAGTTGAGTATCTCGCTGGCATTAATGGTAAATGAACCATTGGTTTTGGTCGAAAAACCAAGAGGTATTACCACATCGGCAGCAGAAAGCGGCGGCAAAGCGTTTATAGATAAGGTATATACCGAGCTATCCTTTGTGAAGATATTGGGAAATGCAGGGTCGTTGTTCATCAGCTTGTAGGCATCATATGCCCCGTCGAACATGGCGGTGGCATTCTGATCGAAATAAACAACTGTTTCATCGCTGTGGGTGCTGTTTTGCGTAGGATAGCCCCTAAGGCGCAATAACGCATTAGTGGTGTTTGTGGACTTAAAGAATGTAGGTTGCGCGTTTAGCCTTGCAGCATTATTAACCCCCAGTGAGCCTGTGGGCGCATTAGCTTTTACAAAGAAGCCCTGCATGGATGGTATGATATTGGTGCCGCCATTAGTACTATATCCGCCCACATACGAACTGTATGTGCCATAATAGTGTGAATTGGCTTTAAAGTAATAAACCCCGTCATCAACATTGGTCTTTGTCCATCCACCGGCTGCGTCCCAATCAATGGGCGAAGGATAAGGATTACCTACAAGGTTCCATCCGTCAGAAATCGGGTTTCCGGAAGTAGTATTAGTCAATCCGATGCTATATGTCCCGGTGTTTACCGTACCGACAACATCAGTGGTAATAGGCCCTGTTGCGCCCCCGAAGTTAATGCAATATCCCCGCATAATTTCCATTGGCGAGGAGGCAGCATCCCAACCGATTTCAATCACCGGGAAAGGTTTGGACTCCTGATAGAGGTAAAAATTCGGAAATGGTGTTACTGTTTGAGTGATATCATTGTTTACATAAGGATCGCCTGTAATAATCGGCCCTATCTCATCAGTAAATTCTGTAATAGGCGCCGCGCTAAACGGAGAAGAATAATAGTGGTAACCGAGTTTGTTCGGCATATATCGCTGCATGGTCATATTACCTGATACACTGCCCGAGCCGGTTCCTGCTATCAGGGCTGTTGCTGTGGCATTAGACAGCAGTGTGAGGTTGCCTCCGGAATTCAATACACCTTGAGTTAACGTGAGAACACCTGCCACTCCGGAGGGATTATTCAGACTAACCCCGCTGCCATTATTAATGATGAGGTTTCCAAAAGTGTTAATGCCATTAATGGCCTGGGCCAAGCTGCCTGCAAATATTATTGTTCCGTCGCCAAGTGCACTGGTGCCGTTGTTAGTCCAATTGCCATAAACCGTCAGGTCACTGCCGCTGCTAACGGTAAGCGAGGCCCCGGAATTAATGGTGATATCTTTGCATAAGGCCGTACCTGATGAGGTAACGACAGGCATAAAGTTGGGGGAAACATTTGGAATGATTACATCGGTAGTTGCCGTAGGAATACCGCAAGCCCAGTTACCTGCAACATTCCAATCATTACTGATAGTCCCCTGCCAAATATTGGTATTATT
>DAOOWO010000267.1:0-3932 GCA_035371225.1 Bacteroidales bacterium
CGCACAAAAGAAACCTTTTCGGATATTCACCAAATACATAATAAATTCACACCGCTGCACGCTGCCGCCACCCTTATGATAAAACCCGACTCCCTCCCAAATGATACTGTTTTATCAAAACTGACTCTGGCCAGCGTTGCCGGGAATTATTTTTCTTTTGTAAAAAGCAAGCAGGACAATGGATATTGGTCGGCAAAAATCCGGAGTTTTGGCGACTATGCCATTGTAGCTGACACCGTTGCCCCGGATATTAAGCCCATCGGGAACCTGAATGCAAAAAAAATTCTTCCCGGCACAACAATTTCCTTTAAAATTACTGATAATTTTTCAGGCATCGATACTTATAATCTCACCATTAACGACTCATGGGTACTTGCCGAATATGACATTAAAAACAATCTGTTGACCTATAAAACCGACCCGATACATTTTACGGCAGGCAAAAACAATCTTAAGCTCACAGTTACCGACAACCTGAACAACATTGCCGTGTACAAAACAACCTTGCTTTTTTAATTTTTTGGTTTAATTATTGTAAATACCTCAGGAAAATTTATTTTTGTTTTAAAATTTTATATCATGAAAAAACTGGCATTAATTTCCGGATTTGTTTTCCTTTCGGCATTTTCTTTAAGGCCTGCACTTTCGCAAACAGCCACCCTGCCCATTGATGAAGACACTAAATTAATAACTTATAAAGATATAGTGTGGCAAGAAGGCGAATCGTCAAAATTATACACCACTGCAGTAGCCTGGATAAATGCCAATTATAAAAACCCCAACGAAGTTACTACCGTTCGCGAACCAGAAAACGGAAAACTGGTGCTAAACCCCCGCTTCAAAATTTTTAATGTAGACAAAAAAGGCCTGCAAACCGATGGCGGTATTATCAAATATACCTTAAAACTCGAATTCAAACCCAACAGATACCGTTATGTTTTTACTGATTTTAACCTTCAGGCCGTATCAAAATTCCCTCTGGAACGCTGGCTCAACAAAAACGACCCTCAATACACTCCCGCCTGCGACAATTACCTTTATCAGGTAGACACCACTGTGAACGGAATTATTAAAAGCCTTAAAAAAGGCATGATTCCTAAGGCAATAAAGACAGATGAGTGGTAATTTTTTAATATTTTTTGTAAAGACTTAGCGGATTTTACATCCGCTTTTTTTATCTTTGTACAAATAAAGACTTATGAATAGTATTCTCGATTTTATCCGTAATATACCTAAGGCAGAACTTCACCTGCACATTGAAGGCACCTTTGAGCCGGAACAAATGTTTGAATTTGCTGCCCGCAATTATATTACTCTCGAATATAAAAACATTGAAGAACTTCGCAATGCCTATCAATTCAGCAACCTGCAGGAGTTTCTTGACATATACTATACGGGCGCCTATGTGTTGCGTAACCATCAGGATTTTTACGAGATGACAATGGCATACCTCAAAAAAGCTGCTGAGCAAAACATAGTTCATACTGAAATATTCTTCGATCCGCAGACGCATTTGCATAACGGCATTCCTTTCGAGGTTTTTTTCAACGGAATATACAAAGCTGTGTTGGATGCCGAAAAATTGCACGGCATACACACAGGGATTATCATGTGTTTCCTGCGCCATTTGAGCGAAGAGTCTGCATTCAACACCTTAGAACTTTCGCTACCTTTTAAAGATAAAATTCTCGGTGTAGGCCTGGATAGCTCCGAAGTGGGAAATCCTCCCGAAAAATTTAGCCGGGTATTTGCAAAGGCCCGCGAACTGGGATTTTTAACTGTGGCCCATGCCGGTGAAGAAGGCCCGGCAGCATACATCAGAGAAGCCTTGGACCTGTTGAAAATAAACCGTATCGACCACGGCAATAACTCTAAAGACTGCGAAATGCTGATGAATGAAATCGCTGAAAAAAGGATACCACTGACCATGTGTCCCCTATCAAACCTTAAACTGGCCGTGGTAAAAGACCTGAAAGAGCATCCCCTCAAAAAATTTCTTAACAAAAATATTGCCGTTACCATCAACTCCGACGACCCCGCCTATTTTGGCGGCTACCTTAACGAAAATCTGATTGCTGTACAACGGGCCCTTGATCTCTCACACGACGACATCGTTACGCTGGTAAAGAATTCCTTTGAGGCGTCTTTTATTAGTGAAGAACAAAAGGAAAAATATTTGCAGTCGGTGGATGATTTTGTGGCTGAATTTGTTAATAACTGATTTACCTGGCAAACAACAAAAAACATATCAAAAGCCTCTCCCCGGAGGCATTGACCGTTTTGGTCAAAAACGCCGGCGAACAAGCCTTCCGGGCAAAACAAATTTCGGAATGGCTCTGGCGCAGCCGTTGTTTGTCGTTTGACGAAATGACAAATATTGCCGCCTCGTTTCGCGAACAACTAAAAGCAGCATTTATATGCAATTCATTTCATTCTTATGACGAATACGTGTCTACCGATGGCACCCGTAAATACGCGTTGCACCTCACGGACGGCAACACCATTGAATGCGTGCTTATCCCTTCAGGCACACGGGTAACTGCCTGCATCTCAAGCCAGGCGGGCTGCGCACTGGCTTGCTGTTTTTGTGCAACCGGAAAACTCGGCTTCCGTAGAAACCTTGAAGCTTGGGAAATTCATGATCAGATTATGTTTCTGATGAATTTTTCCAAAGAAAAGCACCTGACAGAACTGGACAATATTGTGGTTATGGGCATGGGCGAACCGCTGCTGAATTATAACAACATGATGTCGGCCCTCGATAAAATTTCAGACAAAAGTTTACTGAATTTTTCTCCACAACGTATCACCCTGTCCACAGCAGGAATTGTTGACGGCATAAGGCAAATGGCCGACGAAAACAGCCCTTACCAACTCGCCATTTCGCTGCATTCGGCTATCGAACATAAAAGAAAATTGATGATGCCCATCGCAAAAAAATACCCGTTAACCCAACTGATTGAAGCATTGAAATATTATCATGCAAAAACCAACAATAGAATTACCATTGAATATATTTTATTTGATAAAATTAATGATACCAGGGAGGACGCAGAAGCATTAGCTGCATTTTGTCGTAACGTACCCGTAAAAATCAATATCATTTCTTACAACACCAACGCAGAAAATAATTACCAAAAAAGCAAAGCAGCAGCAACAACAGCTTTTGTCAATTTCCTGAAAAACAAAAATATTATTGTAAATTTACGTGCCAGCAAAGGCAGCGACATTATGGCCGCCTGCGGGCAACTGGCCCTGAATCAAAACAAAAAAAAATTATGAAAAAAGAAATTACGTTACAGCAAGTCAAGGATTCTATCCGCAATGTACCGGATTTCCCCAAGCCGGGAATAATTTTTAAAGATATCACTACTGCCTTAAAAAATCCTGACATTTTTAAGTATATCATTGATACCATAGCCGACTATTACAAGGAGGCGGGTATTACCAAAGTGGTGGGAATTGAGTCGCGGGGCTTTATTTTGGCAGGAGCGCTGGCCGCCAGGCTTAACGCGGGCTTTGTGCCTATCCGCAAACCCGGGAAACTCCCCGCCGCCACGTTTTCAAAATCATATACCCTCGAATACGGCGAAAACATTCTGCATATACATCAGGATGCCCTTGAAAAAGACGATATCGTGCTGTTACACGATGATTTGCTCGCCACCGGAGGTTCGGCCCGGGCTGCTTCGGAACTCATACGCATTTTTCCAATAAAAAAATTAAAAATTAACTTTATCTGTGAACTTGGATTTTTAAATGGCAAATCTACTATCGATGACGATATAGAGGTGTTTTCATTAGTAACCTATTAGACATAAAGTAATGAAACCAAACATTTTACTTGTTTACAACATAATTTTTATATATATTTGCATAAAAATTCAATTATGCTAAAAATTGATAAAATTAATTTAGAAAAATTAGACAAT
>DAOOWO010000268.1:0-3916 GCA_035371225.1 Bacteroidales bacterium
TTTGTCCAGTCTTCCCCGCCCGCCTGACCTGTCGGGCAGGCCTGACTGCCGTTACAGCGGGCAGGGACAATCTTCTCCTTTCGCTATCGCCACAGGAGAATCTGCTCAGACTGACCGGGAAAAAGTGTGTTTTATTATCCAGATTTTTCCTCAATCAATTACCACAAAATCTGTATTTTTGTAATACAATTACATTGGATGCAAAAGACATTTTATATAAAAACAGGTATAGGTTTTTTAGTATGCATTATCCTTTTCAGCCTGCAGACTATGGCTCAAAAGAAAAACCGCCAGGCAAAGGATTCTATAAAACAAAATACACCGGATTATTTTACCGACAACTACCTGCGCGCCGAAGACTACGTGTACAAGCCCAATATCAAAACCGTTTTGTTTTACCGCGAGGGTTTTGTGCTCACTTCGCCCATCATAAACCTTAACCAGGGCGAAAAGCTTGTCCTGAAATTCGACGACCTCGACGGCGACCTCAAACGCATGCGTTATACCTTTATTCATTGCGATGCTTACTGGACTCCCTCCGATCTGATGCCCAACGAATACCTCCGCGGATTTTATGAAGACGATATCACCGATGTAAAATATTCATACAACACTTTGCAGAAATATACCCATTATTCACTTACCATTCCCACGGATGTTATGCAGCCTGTGTTACCGGGAAATTACCTGCTGAAAGTTTATATGGAAGACGATCCCGAAAATATCGTATTAACACGCCGGTTTATGATTGTGGATGCCAAAGTGGGTATTAACGCTATTGTTAACAAACCTACGGTGGTAGAATACCGTAATTACAAGCAGGAGGTTGATTTTTCTATAGATAAAACAGGATATTCAGTAAATAATCCCTATCAGGATCTTAAAGTAATCGTGCAGCAGAATGGCCGCTGGGATAATGCCATACGTAACCTAAAGCCTCTGTACATCAAAGGCGACATTCTTGATTATAATTATGAAGAAGAAAATGTGTTCTCCGGAGGCAATGTGTTCAGATATTTTGATATTAAAAGTACCAATGCATACACCGAATACATTGCTCATCAGGTAAAAGATTCCATTGGTTATGAGGTTTTTTTGAAAGAAGAGCAACGGAAAACATTTAAGGTTTTTGTTTCGCAAAAGGATATCAAAGGCCGGCAGTTTATCAAATCAGACGATAATATTACCGACAGCGATATTGAATCGGAATATATGTACGTTCATTTTTTTCTGAAGTACGATGCCCCATTGCAGGATGGCGCTGTATATATCCTTGGGGGGCTTACCGACTGGAGCTATTCGAAGGAAGCCAAAATGGACTACAATTACGAATGGAAAGGATACACAGCCACGCTGTATTTAAAACAAGGCTATTATAACTACCAGTATGTCTTTCTCGAGAACGGCAAACAGGTCGGCGACGAAACCCTGATTGAAGGCTCGCACTACGAAACCGACAATGAATACACCATTTATGTTTACAGTCGGGAGCTGGGCGAAAATTATGATGTGCTGGTCGGGGTGAAACAGTTTAATACGTTTAGCAAATAATTTCAAGAAAGCGTTTATGTCGTGTTTATGTCGGGTAAATTCATGAATTTACCCGACATAAATTTATCCGACAGATTAAAAGAATTAATCATTACTGTTTCCAGCGTTTCCTATATTCGTCCGATAAGTGTTTTGCAAATTTTTATTTGTTTTATTTGTTTTTCCCGGTTTTTATTTTATATATTTGCCTTGTTAAAATAGTATCGTTCGCGTTCTTTTTTTACGAAATTAAAATAAAGCGTTAGCTATTATTCTATAATCGAAAACTGGTAATTTTCAATTCAAGCTATTTTAGTAATCGTGCCAATTTTTGAGGGCTTCAGACCTTTTACAAATTTTTTCAAAAAATAAATACCGAAAAAATTTATATTTGATCATTGAAACAACAATAATTTATGAACGAACGGATAGCTGCTAAAGAAATCATAACGCAAATATTTTATATCCGGGGCAGAAAGGTGATGCTTGATTTTCATCTGGTTGGATTGTATGAAGTTGAAACCATGGCATTAAAGCAGCAGGTTAATCGTAACATAGAAAGGTTTCCTGAAGATTTTATGTTCAGGCTTACGGAAAAAGAATGGAAGGAGCTTATTACAATTTGTGACAACCTTGGCGCTTTTAAATTTTCCCCTGTCGCACCTTATGCTTTTACAGGGCGGGATATACCAAGAATAATAGAACTCAGCTAATATTAATATGAAAAACAAAGTTATCAAGGTTAAAGAAACTGAAATTTCAGTTCTCGTTTACGACAAGGAAGATTATATTTCTCTTACGGACATTGCGAGGTACAAAGATCCGGAGCGTATGGATAGTATTATTCAAAATTGGCTAAGGAACCGCAATACCATAGAATTACTTGGATTTTGGGAACAAATATATAATCCGGATTTTAAACCCATCGAATTCGAGGGGTTTAGAAAACAAGCCGGATTGAATAGCTTTTTATTAAGCCCGAAACAATGGATTGAAAAAACAAATGCCGTTGGTATTATTTCTAAATCGGGGAGATATGGCGGCACCTTCGCTCACAAAGACATTGCTTTTGAATTTGCATCGTGGATTTCTATTGAGTTTAAACTTTTTATAATCAAGGAATTTCAGCGACTTAAAGAAGATGAGAACGAAAGACTTCATCTGGAATGGAACCTGCAACGAACGCTTGCAAAGGTAAATTACCGCATACATACTGATGCAATTAAGGAGCAAATAATACCTCCTGCACTTACCAAACAGCAGATTAATCTGATTTATGCCAATGAGGCCGACCTGTTGAATATGGCGCTATTTGGAATGACAGCCCGGCAATGGCGTGATGCAAACGCATCCCTTGCAGGAAATATACGTGATTATGCAACGATTGAACAATTGGTTGTATTGTCGAACCTCGAAAGCATTAATTCAGTATTGATAAGGCAGGGGCTTGAGCAGCCCCGGCGCCTTGAGCATCTCAACAACATTGCAATAACACAAATGAAATCTTTAATGCAGAACAATGCACTTAAAAACCTAAAATAATTTACATTTGCAACATAGTATTAACCAAAACCCAAAACTATCGGATAAAATCAAACACATAAAAATATAGCGTTGCTATTGTTTCTCTGACTTGAAAATCGCCAGTTTATAAAGAGAAGAAAGAAACAGTTTAGCGAACGCACCCGGATGGGTGTGTTCCTTATAGCTGTTTTAGATCTTCTCGGGTGTCTGGCGATACCTCAAGTTGGCTGAAATGTATGCAGAGGTTCACGCCCTTTTTTATTTTACAACCCAAAACAAAAATTTCAAACCAAAAAAAACAAAAAGAAAGGAAAATCTATATGAAAAAGATCATTACCCTCGTATGCATGCTGCTGATCGCTTGTTCGCTTTCAGCTAGCCACGTTCATCTGTCGCTCACTGGAGTGACCAGTGGTAGCCATTTCTATTACTGTGCTACTACTGTTGATACTGTTATCGTCCATAAACCAACAGGTAGCGGTATCGGTGACTGGTATCATTCGGGTATAGGAACATTTTCAGGGGATAGTGCTATCATTATTCCATCTACACAAGGTTACTGGTATTTCGATGATGGGACTATGATAGAGTTCTATGTGAACTTCGTCTCTATCGCACCTACACAGCCATGGACATCAACTGACACTACCAAGTGCGTCGAATCATCGATCGTACTTAAGGCGCAGACTACAGGACAACCAGACTTCACCTACAACTGGTCAACCGGTTCCACTGCATCGCAGATCACCGTCTCGACGCCTGGCTCGTATGCAGTCACCGTCACCGGAGCTTGCGGAGGAGTAGCTGATACGATCATCGTGCACAACTATTCTGTTCCTGCTCCCAATCTGGGTCCGGACGT
>DAOOWO010000269.1:0-3916 GCA_035371225.1 Bacteroidales bacterium
ATATACCACTGAGGAGATTGCTGATCAGATCATTAGCCTCTCCAAAGATTTCCATATTGATGCACAGATTATCGGCTATTGCGAGTCGGCTCCAAAGGCTTCTCTGACAATTCACTCTGAATTTGGCGACTTTGATTATTAGCTGCGCTATTATTATTAATTTTGTGAAAAATTTTAGTTATGCTTGACAAACTCAAGGCGATTCATGATCGCTGGGAAGAAATAGGTCGGCAGATGAACGAACCCGATATAATGACCGATGTCAAAAGGTTCATCCGGCTGAGTAAGGATTATAAAGAGCTGACACCAATTATTGAGGCTTATAAAAGATATGATACCATCATAAACCATATTGCTTCAGCCAAAGATGTCCTTTATAATGAAAAGGATGAGGATATGAGGACATTAGCAAAAGAAGAAGTGGACAATCTTACCGTAGAAAAAGAAAGGCTGGAAGAAGAAATCCGCATCATGCTTATTCCGGCAGATCCGCAGGATAGTAAAAACGCCATTATAGAAATACGTGCCGGCACCGGTGGCGACGAAGCTTCTATTTTTGCCGGTGACCTATATCGTATGTATGTCAGGTTTTCCGAAATCAAGGGCTGGAAAACCGAACTGGTGGACCTTACAGAAGGAACTGTTGGGGGCTATAAGGAAATAATCTTCAATATCAACGGAGAAAATGTTTACGGGCAAATGAAATATGAGTCTGGAGTCCACCGCGTGCAGCGTGTTCCCAAAACCGAAGCCCAGGGCCGGGTGCACACATCGGCGGCCTCTGTGGTAGTGTTGCCCGAAGCAGATGAGTTTGATGTGGATCTGAAGGATTCTGATATTCGCAAAGACACCTATTGCTCCTCCGGCCCTGGCGGACAGTCTGTAAACACTACCTATTCAGCCGTGCGTCTCACTCACATCCCCACGGGTATAGTGGTTACCTGCCAGGACCAGAAATCACAGGTAAAAAACCTTGAAAAAGCCATGTCGGTGCTGCGCAGCCGTATTTATGAATCGGAATATCAGAAGTACCTTGATGAAATTTCATCCAAACGAAAAACTATGGTTTCTACCGGCGACCGCTCTGCCAAAATACGGACATACAATTATCCGCAAAGCAGGGTTACCGACCATCGAATTCATCTTACGTTGTATAACTTGCAATCCATTATGGAAGGCAACGGCGTGCAGGAGTTAATTGATGCCTTGCAACTGGCCGAAAATGCCGAACGACTTAAAGCTGCCGGAGAATAAAAATCCACTATTATGAACCGAAAAGAATTAATACTCAATATCAAAAAAAAGAGGTCATTTCTTTGTGTCGGACTGGATACCGAACTGAAGAAAATCCCAGCGCATCTTCTGGAGTTTGAAGACCCGGTTTTTGAATTTAACAAGAGAATTATCAACGCTACTATCGATTATACCGTGGCTTATAAACCAAACATCGCGTTTTATGAAGCCATGGGTGTTCAGGGATGGAATAGTTTGCAAAAAACCATTAATTACCTGGAACCTTACCGCAACGAAGTATTTTTGATTGCCGATGCCAAACGTGGCGATATCGGCAACACCTCATCACAATATGCAAGAACCTTTTTTGATAAAAAAGTTTCGGGATTTGATTTTAATGCGGTCACCGTAGCTCCATACATGGGAGAGGATTCTGTAAAACCTTTTCTTGAACATCAGAATAAATGGGTGGTGTTGCTGGCTCTTACTTCCAATAAAGGCGCCAATGATTTTCAATTCCTTCAGATAACAGGTGATGAGAAAAAATTTCTGTTTCAGAAAGTGTTGGAAATATCCTCTAAGTGGGGCACACCCGATAATATGATGTTTGTGGTAGGTGCCACTCAGGCTGTGATGTTACGCGAAGTGAGAAAAATAGTTCCCAATCATTTTCTGCTTGTTCCCGGTGTGGGTGCCCAGGGTGGTAGCTTGCAGCAAGTTGCCGAATACGGAATGAATCCTGATTGCGGCTTGTTGGTAAATGCTTCACGAAGTATTTTATATGCTTCGCAGGAAAAGGATTTTGATGCTAATGCACGTGAAGAAGCCAAAAAACTCAAAGAAGAAATGGCACAGTACCTGGCTGATTATTCCAAAATATAAGTGAGCGTAATGTGGCAAAAAAAAAGCTCCGAAAGGAGCTTTTTTTGTTTATTCAACAATGTGTATCCAGCCAAATTTGTCGGCTTCGTCGCCATATTGAATAGCGCGCAATCTATCGTATAATTTTGTAGAGATAGGGCCAGCTTTACCGTCTTTGCAGAATTCATAGATAATATTGTTATCGCGGTCATGAATCTTTTTAAGTGGCGAAATCACGGCCGCAGTGCCGCAGGCGCCTACTTCATCAAATTCGCTAAGCTCGGTAACGGGAATTGCCCGTTGTTCAACCTTCAAGCCCATGTCTTCAGCCAGAGTACGCAGACTCATATTGGTGATAGAGGGCAAAATTGAGGTTGATTTGGGCGTAATGTAAGTATTTCCTTTAATGGCAAAGAAATTTGCAGGGCCTGCTTCGTCAATGTATTTCTTTTCTTTTGCATCCAGGAACAGTGCCGTAGAATAACCTTCGTCGTGGGCGCGAACAACAGCGATCAGACTAGCTGCATAGTTGCCGCCTACTTTAATGGTACCGGTTCCCAGCGGCGCTGCACGGTCATAATCACGGATAATCTGAGCGGTAGCAGGATTGAATCCTTCTTTGAAATAAGGACCGACCGGCATAACAAATATCATAAATACATATTCATCAGCAGGGGCAATACCTACCTTGCATCCGGTACCTAGCAAAATGGGTCTTATGTATAATGACGATCCTGTTCCGTAAGGTGGCACAAAGTGTTTGTTCAGTTTTATTACAGTGTCCAAAGCTTCTTTGAATAATTCAATGGGTACAGGCTGCATCAGAACGCCGGCCGCCGAACGCTGCAATCTTTTTGCGTTTTCTTCCCAACGGAAGACTCTGATTTTACCATCCTTTCCGGTAAAGGCTTTTAATCCCTCGAAAGCTTCCTGCCCATAATGGAGACAGGTGGCTCCGATGTGTATGTTGATATTTTCCTGAGAAGAGATTTCCAGTTTGCCCCATGCGCCGTTACGATAGTAACAACGAACATTGTAGTCGGTTTTCATGTAACCGAAGGGCAGGTTTTTCCAATCCAAATTTAACATAGTTTTTTGATTTTAGTAAGTAAATAAAAACGTGCTAATTTAGAAATATATTCAATTCAAAAAACAATTACGGCAAATATATTTTGTTCATTAAACACGTATGTTGTTGTTTATAAGATGCTATAAAAAAAGCGGGGTTATCCCCGCTTCCTTTATTTTATAAAAAGGCCTTTATATCATCATCGGGATTGGTAATACCTCCGATTTTGAAATTTTCTACCAGCACTTTGGCCACATTAGGTGATAAAAAGGCTGGGAGGGTAGGTCCTAAATGAATGTTTTTTACCCCGAGATATAGCAGGGCAAGCAGTACTATAACAGCTTTCTGTTCGTACCATGCAATGTTATACACTATTGGTAGTTCGTTGATATCATTAAGTTGAAATACTTCTTTCAGCTTCAATGCTATAACTGCCAGTGAATACGAGTCATTGCACTGTCCGGCATCCAACACTCTGGGTATTCCATTGATGTCGCCGAGTGGCAATTTATTATAGCGGTATTTGGCACATCCTGCGGTAAGGATAATGGTGTCTTTTGGGAGTTTTTCAGCAAACCGGGTATAGTAGTCGCGATCTTTCATGCGGCCGTCGCAGCCGGCCATAACGATAAATTTGCGGATAGCGCCGCTTTTTACAGCTTCTACAACTTTGTCGGCAAGGGCAATTACTTGTGCATGGGCAAATCCTCCGATAATTTCTCCTGTTTCAATTTGTGTGGGTGGTGCGCATTT
>DAOOWO010000270.1:0-3898 GCA_035371225.1 Bacteroidales bacterium
CCGTTGAAATAAATAGCGAGCCCGTTATTCAGAAATACATAGTTCCACAGCATTTTTTCAACATACTCCGGAATGAAATGAAAGTTGCCAAAAATTTTTTCGTCGGGAGTAAATTTGACAATGGTGCCGTTATTTAAGTCGGTAGTGGTAATGGGGTGGTCTTTGGTTTGGACCCCATCGGCAAATTCCACGGTTTTTATCTTTTGTTCTCTGATGGATTGTGCTGCAAAGTATGATGACAATGCGTTTACGGCTTTAGATCCGACACCGTTCAGTCCGACAGTTTTTACAAAAACTTTGGAGTTAGACCCGTATTTTGCTCCGGTATTAATTTTCGAGACGCAATCGGCCAGTTTGTTGAGCGGTATGCCGCGGCCATAATCGCGTACGGTAACTGTCTGGTCTTTGATGGTTATTTCGATGGTTTTTCCGGTGCCCATGATAAATTCATCAATGGCATTATCGATGGTTTCTTTTAGCAGCACATAGATACCGTCATCCGGCGAGGTGCCGTCGCCAAGTTTGCCAATATACATTCCCGGCCGCTGGCGGATGTGTTCATTCCATTCGAGGGTGCGGATGGCTTCTTCGTTGTAATCAACAGTATTCATGGATGCTGAAAATTTGTGCAAATGTACGAAGACTTTGTCAGAGTAAGGATAGACTGGGATTTTTTTTATTAACAATAGTGAGTTGAAGATTTGTGGATTGGTTGATTTAGATAAATTAGTTAAATGAGGGAATAGTCAAATAAGGGGGAGTCCCGATGGCTATCGGGAGGGAGATTGGGAGAATTGACAAATAGAGATTTTAGATTGGTTAAGTAATATTTTTAATTTTGTAAAAAAAACAATATGTTGTTTGAGGATACTTTTTTTACCGTGGCCAATGTCTCTGAGGGTGTATTTCGCGACAGGGGCAGCAGGTTTATTGGTATTGTGGTTCCTGTAGGCAACGAAGCGGAGATGAAACAGGAATTAGAGCAGCTCCGAAAAAAGTATTTTGATGCCACCCACCATTGTTATGCTTTTCGCCTGGGTTACGACAAGAGTGTTTATCGGTTTAATGACGACGGCGAACCATCAGGAACCGCCGGAAGGCCTATATACGGGCAAATCCTGTCGAAAGATCTTACTAATGTTTTGGTAGTGGTTGTAAGGTATTACGGGGGAACCAAACTTGGTGTTCCCGGCTTGATCAATGCATACAAAACCGCTGCAAAAGATGCATTGGACAACAATAGAATTATTGAAAAAACTGTCAATGATGTTTATATGGTGGTTTTTTCTTATGAACAGATGAATGACGTGATGAGGATTTTGAAAGATGACCATATCAAACAATTGTCGCAGAGCTTTGATAATGAGTGCGCGATTGAATTTTCGGTAAGGAAACTATATTCCGGAAAAACATATGAAAAGCTCAGTCTTCTGAAAGGTGTGGAGGTTACGTTTCTCAGGACTGTGTAGGATTCCTTTTTTATCCCCACCGATATTTTCCTTCTTTATCCACTGAAATTTTATCATTGTCGACAAGCCATCGTATTACTTTTATCAGGTGGTTTTCGTTGCTTATTTTCACGGAGACAAGTATTTCCTCAAGGCTCATGGGGCGGGCACTCAATAGCGGCCTCACGGTATCAACAATAGTGTCAAATTCATACTCTGTTATGCCCAGTTCATTTCTTTTCAGGCACACATCGCATATTCCGCATCGTTTGCTGTTATTCTCACCAAAATATGCCAGCAGATATTGGCTGCGGCATTTGGTGTTTCCTGCCACATACTCTGTCATGGCTTCGAGGCGTACCAGCGCATTATCTTTCAATTTTTTGTATTTTTCATCAGAGATGATCAGGTGCTTGTCTTCGAGCCGTTCGCAACTGAAAGTCAGCTTGGGATAGCTGCTGCGGGCTTCATAATATAACACCCCTTGTTTTACCAGGTCGTTGAGGTTTTTAATCACCGTTTCGGTGCCGGCATTCATTTTTCGGGCTATTTCGTTTTCGTCGATTTTGACAAAATCGTTGAATGGCCCACTGTATATGCGAAGAATAAGTTTTATAAACGCATCGTATCTGGGGTTGGCCAGTTGAAATCTGTACAAAGATTTGTTATCGGTGATGAAATGAAGTTTCGATGCATCGTTGAAGGAATCAGAAAGCATGATGTAGCCTTCTTTTTCCAAAAATTTCAGCGAGTTGAAAACTACAATAGGCGAGAGGTTATAATGGTCGCAGAACTCGCTGATGTTGAAAATATAAGTGGTGTCAGCACCGGAACCGATAGCCAGTTGGTAGTAATTTCCCAAGCAATTGTACACGTTTTTTATGGTGTTTTTTTCGGGAAACGACAATTCGAAGTTTTTTATCGCATCCAGTATGTCTGCATTTTCGTACAGCAACACGGCGAAGGCTTTATTTTGGTCCCGACCGGCACGCCCGGCTTCCTGAAAATAGGCTTCTATGCTGTCCGGCAGGTCGAGATGCACCACAAAACGTACGTCGGGCTTGTCGATGCCCATGCCGAAGGCATTGGTACATACCATTATTTTTTTTGTACCTTTTTGCCAGTCCGCTTGTTTTTTATCTCTCAACGTGGTCTCTATGCCTGCATGATAATAATCGGCGCTGACTTTGTTTTTGTTGAGAAAATCGGAAATTTCTCTGGTCTTTTTACGATTTCGCACATAAACAATACCTGATCCCTGGTTTTTGGAAGCAATTTTCAGCAGGGTATGTAGTTTGTTTTCATCTTTACGTACAAAATATGCCAGGTTCTTACGTTCAAAACTGGACTGCAGGACATTGTTTTTGCTGAACTGCAGTTGTTTTTGAATGTCATCAACTACTTTGCTGGTGGCGGTAGCCGTGAGGGCCAGCACAGGTATGCCGGGCAGGTATTCACGTATCTCGGCTATTTTGAGATATGGAGGCCTGAAATCGTAGCCCCACTGCGAAACACAATGAGCTTCATCCACGGCCAGAAGGTTTACCTTCATGCGTTTCAGGCGTTCGCGAAAAAGGCTGGTTACAAGCCGTTCGGGAGAAAGATATAGGAACTTTACTTCTTTATTGAACACGGCATTGTCGAGGGCAATATCAATTTCGTAGCGGCTCATGCCTGAACAAACGGCGATGGCTTTTATACCACGGCGGTTCAGGTTTTCTACCTGATCTTTCATCAGCGCAATAAGGGGCGATACTACGAGGCACAGCCCTTCCCGGGCCATAGCCGGCACCTGATAACACAGGGATTTTCCCCCGCCGGTAGGCAGCAAAGCCAGCGTATCACGACCGTTGAGCACCGATTGGATTATTTCTTCCTGCATCGGCCTGAAAGAGGAATATCCCCAATATTTCGTTAGTATTTGCTGTATGGTCATCCCCGCGATTTTTTGCTAAGTTACAAAAATACTCATTATTGAATTTCAGTATAGTTCGATAAAAACTATAATGTTTTTTTATGGTTATCAATTACGTGTTATAATTTTTTTTATTTTGCATTCGCAAGAACCTTTGTGCATTACTTTTGTGAAATTTTCTGTTACAAATTATGGGAAAAAAAAGTAAAAAAAAATTACCTCAGGAAAGGATACATACATCGTCTGATGGGCAAAAAATCCATTACACCCCGGTGAATGCCGCTGACAGTCCCAAAAAAGTAAGGCTTTATGCTGCTCTGGTTGTGTTATTTACTTTACTGCTTTATATTCCTTCGCTGAATAATGATTTTATTGTTAATTGGGATGATGGCGGATATATTCACGAACACGAGCTGGTTCATGAGCTTTCGTGGGATAATTTTGTTACTATCTTTAATCCTACCACTTTTTACAAAGGCAATTATCATCCTTTAACTACTTTTTTCTTTGCGGTGGAATATTCAATGGTTGGCGA
>DAOOWO010000271.1:0-3896 GCA_035371225.1 Bacteroidales bacterium
TTTTTATAATTGATTTTTTCCTGCATCTTCGCGTTGGCGTACCATTTGGTCCATACGCCATCCTTTTCGCCGTTTTTGACATATCCTTCTTCCTGTTTTGCTCCGTCTTCAAACCAGGCCGTGTTCAGGCCGTTATCGTAATTCAATTCTTTCCATTTTTTGCCATTCTCATAAAACTGGAGCCATTTCCCTGATTTTTCGTCATTTTTAAATTGTCCCTCCAGCATTTTTTGGCCGTTCGGATGATAGATGGTTTGGGCGCCTTCGCGCAGGTCGTTTACAAAAGTTGTCTCACTTTTTATTTTTCCGTCAGAAAACCAGGTAAGCGAACGGCCATCTTTTTTACCGTTTTTCACATACCACTCACTTATTTTATGACCAAGGGAATCATAAATGGTTACCGGGCCGTTTTCGGTAGCTATTTCTTTCCAAAGTTTCCCGTCAGGGAACCAGTATGTCCATTTGCCGGTAAATTTGTCATTGGAAAAATATCGCTGTGCCTGTTTGGCTCCGTCCTCATAAAAATTGCTCCATAATCCGTCTTTCAGGCCATTTACATAGGCGCCTTCTTCCTTAACCTTTCCGTTTTTATACCATTCGGTCCATTTGCCGTCGCGCTGGCCATTTACAATATTGACTTCATATTCTTTTTGTTCGTTTGAAAAATAGCGGGTATTCAGCCCGTTTTCATAGTTGATGTCTTCCCACTTTTTTCCGTTCACATGCCAGTAAGCCCACTGGCCGGTCTGTTTATCATTTTTGTAAGCGCCTTCGCACCATTTTTTTCCATCCTCGTACCAATAGGTCCAGGCGCCGTCTTTCATTCCGTTAAGGATGGTACCTTCGCCTTTCTTTTTGTTGTTTTTCCAGTATTCAGTTTTTTTCTCCTGCGAAAATGCAGTAAAAAAAATGTTCACACAAAGCATCAAAGCCAAAAATTTCTTCATAGTCAGTTACGGGTTTTTATTTTCAAATTCTGTGATAAATCCATCCTGCAGGTCTAATAAACACGGTCCGTGATAAAAGTAACGAGGTTTTCTAATGATTTCTTGTATTCCGAATCAGGAAAATCCGCCAGTGTACGGAACGCAATATTTTTATATTCATTCATGCGGGCTTCGGCATATTCAAAACCTTTTTCTTCCCTGATGCGCCGGATAAGATGTTCAATTTTTTCTTTGCTTTGGGTATGGTTTTTCAAAATGCCAAGAAGGCTGTGTTTTTCAATAAAGCTGATATTTTTCAGTGTGTAAATCAGGGGAAGCGAAAACTTTCGGTCTTTCAGGTCGTTATGTACTGGTTTGCCAGTTTTGTTAGACAGGTCAAAGTCGAGCAGGTCATCTTTTATCTGGAAAGCCATACCAAGATTTTCACCGAAGGCCTTCATTTTTTCAATAAGGTTATTATCGTCGGTGGTGGATGCTGTTCCTGACGAGCAACAGGCGGCAAAAAGCGAGGCTGTTTTTTTGCGGATAACGGTGATATATGTTTCTTCATCAATATTCATCGTCCGTGATTTTTTTATCTGCAACAGTTCGCCCTCGCTCATGCTTTGTATGGCATCAGATCCCAGATGAAGGTATTTGTATTCCTTGTTTTCAAGAGACACCAGCAACCCTTTCGAAAGCAGGTAGTCGCCGGCCAGTACAGCCACTTTGTTTTTCCACAGGGCATTAACAGAAAAAAAACCGCGCCGCCTGTCCGATTCGTCCACCACATCGTCGTGTATCAGGGTAGCTGTGTGCAATAGTTCGATCAAAATGGCTGCCGTATAGGTAGATTTGTTTATTTTGCCTGTCAATCCGGCTGATAACAGCACCAGAATAGGCCGTATTTGCTTGCCTTTGGTTTTAAGGATATAATTCAGCACCTTATCCAGTAACATCGAATTGCTGTGCATGGTCTCCTGGTAAAGGCTGTTAAATTCGGCCAGGTTGATATCTATAGGTTTGGTTATTTCCTTAAGTGATGTCATCCACTGTTTTTCTGGTATTCAAAAGTAGAAAATAGTTCTTTATAAGATTAAAAAAATAATATTTTACAAAAAGCTGTTTTTTTGAAATTAATTTTGCGGCGGTTATTTCCTTCCATCTGTAATTTATTTTGCTATTACCGGGCTCCCCAATATCTCAACTGGTGTGGTCTATGATTATTTTCCACTTACCGCCGATTTTTTTCATGATTTGAGTAAACCGTCCGCCGACATTTTCATTGGTCCTTTGCAATGTCCACCGGCCCATAACAAAAACAGTGACGGCATTCATCTGCAGCATGCTCACCTCGTCAAATACCAAGGTTCCCATCAATTCCCGCGAAGTGTAATGTTGTTTATAAAAAGACAGTGTCTGTTCCCAGCCTGTAGTAACACCGCTTTTTGTGATAAACTTCAGCGAATCCGATTCCCAGTAGCCGCTCATATACCCCTCGATATCTCCGTTGTTCCAGCATTTTTGTTGATGGGTAAGAACTGAAATAATTTCGTAACGATTTTTTTCGCTGACGTTTTGTGCCTGAGCAGCGATGGCCAAAAGTAATAAAACCAACAGGATCAAGCGTTTCATAGCCTATGGGTTATTTATATTTTTCTATATCCCGCCGTTCTTTTTTTGTCGGTCTCCCGGCACCTTTAGGACGGTAAACAAAAGAAACAGCTTTAATTGTTTCCACTTTTTCGTATTCGGAAGCAGGTGTGAGGTCTTCCATGAATTGCTCGACCAGTTTGGCCGACACGCGTTTTTCAAGCAGGGCAATAACCTTGACGGATTTTGTTATTTGGTGTTGATGGATGTAAATAATGTCGTTAATTTTTACTTCGCGCGAAGCTTTTATTGCCTGATCGCCGACATATACCTTTCCATTGCGGCAGGCCTCGGTAGCCAGGCTGCGGGTTTTGTATATCCTGACAGCCCACAACCATTTATCAATGCGGATTTTGGCCTCTTCCATATTATTTTTCCCTGAAGAAAATTTCTATCGGCACCCCGCTGAATTTAAAATGTGATCTTAGTTTGTTTTCCAGAAAACGTTTGTAGGTATCTTTAACATACTGACTATGGCTACAGAAAAAAGCAAAGGCAGGATAATGAAGCGGCAACTGTTGTATGTATTTTATCTTGGGGAATTTTCCCTTAACCGAAGGAGGAGGGCTCATGGTTACCAACGGCAGCAAAAGCTCGTTAAGTTTTGATGTGGGGATTTTTTGCGTGCGGTTTTTATATACCGTAATGGCTGTTTCTAAAGTTTTGTGTATGCGTTGTTTGGTAAGGGCCGATGCAAAAACCACCGGCACATCCGTGAAAGGAGCAATTTTTTCCTGTATTTCGGCTTCAAACGTCAAATGCGTTTTGGTTTCTTTCTCAATCAGGTCCCATTTGTTGACCACAACCACCACTCCCTTGTGGTTTTTTTCTATCACATTGAAGATGTGCATATCCTGTGCCCCGATACCTTTTTCGGCATCAATCATCAGCAGGCAGACATCGCTGTTTTCTATGGCACGTATGGCTCGCAGCGTGGAATAAAACTCAATATCTTCGGTAACTTTTTGTTTTTTACGGAGGCCGGCTGTGTCAACCAGCAGCATATCGAACCCGAACCCGTTGAAACGTGTGTATATGCTGTCGCGTGTGGTACCGGCAAGGGGTGTGACGATATTGCGCTCTGTTCCAAGCAGCACATTTATCAGCGAAGATTTTCCTGCATTGGGCCGGCCGACAACGGCTATTCTTGGCAAGTCAGGTTCTTCCTGTTTTTCCTCGGCGGAAAAAAACTTCACCAATTCGTCAAGAAATTCCCCTGTTCCGGCACCATTTACAGATGAAATGGTGAACACCCTCTCGAAACCAAGGCTGTAAAATTCAGCGGCTGCGGCTATCCTTTCGTGGGTATCCACTTTG
>DAOOWO010000272.1:0-3890 GCA_035371225.1 Bacteroidales bacterium
GGCCGGGCGATACGGCTTCGGATGGCAACAGCTCGTCGGGTAGCTCGCAGGGAACACTCGATGGGGGCGGAGGCGATCCCGATGCCGTATATACTTATGTGGAAGAAGCGCCGGAGTTTCCCGGAGGGGAAAGCGCGCGCATGTTGTTTTTGCGAAATAACATCAGATATCCGCAGTTGGCCTTGCAAAACAAAATTCAGGGGAAGGTTTACATTTCTTTTATAATTGAAAAAGATGGCAGCATTAGCAATGTTAAAGTATTGCAGGGTATTGGCGCCGGTTGCGATGAAGAAGCACTACGGGTAACCCGGCTCATGCCCAAATGGAAGCCTGGCAAGACCCAGGGCCACGAAGTACGCGTTGTAATTAGTATGCCGGTGAATTTCGTTTTGCAAATGAGCAAGACGTAAAATACGGGAATTACATCACCTGGCTAAAATTAAAAAACAGTGAAGTGGCCTCTTTCGAAACGAAGGCTAAAAAAATGGCAAATTACTTCGTGAAATATATTTCGGCTCTTCGGTTTGGTGAGTATACATGATCAACAAGGTAATAATTGCAATACGACCCTGTAATTTTACATGTAATTTTGTACTTTGATTTTAAATCAGTTTCCAGTTTTTTCATCTCGGTCATTGTGCCATTGCCTGTAAAATAATAATAGTTTTTTCCGGATTTGTTCCAGGCTACAGGCGCTTCATTTTTGATCCTCTTACGGTAATAATCCTGTAACCCGGATTTGTAACTGCTGCCAATTTGGACATGGTAAACAATTTGTGCTATTTCATCTCGTTTCGATACCCCTGATGGCTTGGTAATGATTCGCTTTGCATCAATACCCCTGGCAGTGAACCATTGTGCAACCGACAAAGCCCTCTTGTTACAAATATTTTCATTGATGCTGTCAAGCCCGCGCTGGTCGGCCCAACTGGCAACATTCAATGTAAGGTAAGGGTACTTTTTCATAAATTTTGCCACCGAATCAAGCTGCTCATAAAAAACGGAATCAATGGCCCACTTTGCTGTTTCGAAAAACACCAATGACGTGTCGGCAGGGCAGATTTTTATTTCAGGTTTCTTTCCTGTGTCAGGAATAATGACAGTTTTAGGACGTTGAAATGAATAAATATCATTACCGCCCACAGAGGATACATAACGGTTCGAAACAAAGTACCCGTGATAAGCATCTTTGCTGAAAATGAACCCAAAATCATTGCCGATGGAATTTACCGGAGATCTCATGTTTTTTGGATTTTCCCAGTTTGCACCTTTATAAACAGATGAAAAGATATCAAGGTTGCCGTAGCCGGGATGCCCGTCGGAAGCAAAAAACAGCATATTGTTGTCATCCGTTATGTAAGGAAACATTTCGTTTCCCGGCGTGTTGATACTGCTTCCAAGGTTTACAGGTTTATTCCAGTGGCCGTCGGAATAATCCGAATAATAAATGTCTGATCTGCCGTATCCGCCGGGGATATCACTGGCAAAATAGATACGTTTTCCATTGTTCGAAAAACAGGGATGTGTCATAATGTATCCAGCGGGAGTTTCGGCCGGCTGGAATTTTTTCCATACTTTGTTGTCGTCGCTGAATAACATTATTGGATTACCTTCATACAAACCATCAACCGAGTTTTTTACTTGTTTGACAACCATTGCTGAGTTGCCGTTTCTTGTAACATATGCGGTGTAATTAATACTATCGTTAAAGGGCCTGAAAACACTTGTCTTTCCGTCTTTCATCTGAAAAATAAATGATACACGGGAGTCGGTGAATTCAGAATAAGAGCCGGAATTTTTCAGCAGGTCTTTGTTGTTGGAAATAAAGAACAGCCCGTCTTTAGTAGGAATGGGCCACAATTCTTCGGAGATGGTATTTATGTCTTTTGTGTTTTTGACAATGATATTGGATGGCTGCATATTCCAGAACAGCAGTGAGTCGCAGGATCGGATACACACATCGGTATAAAAATCGCCCGGGACTTTTTCAAGGTATTTTCCGAACTGTTCTTTGGCCTCGTTGTATTTTCCGTTAAATCGAAGCACTTCTCCATAATAAAAATATTGAATATGATCGAGTTTTGTTTCAGCCGGTATCTTAACATAGGTTTGCTCTGCTTTTTGGTAATCATGCATTTTGATATAGTAATATACCAAGTTGATCATTTCTGAGGGATCGGCATGGCCGTTTTCAATTGCATTTTCCAGAATGGATGCGGCTTCTGAATAACGGCTCTGGTCAATCAATTCATTCGCCGTATTGCTTTGTGCACTGCACAGGTTTGAAAAGATCAATAAAATCAGAAAAACACAAATAGAAATACGCCTCATAATGGTTTGTATCAGTTAAACAGGGGATAATCCATGATTTTGCTGAAAGCACTTTTTTTGAAAATCCTGTATGTCAGGTTGATCTCGTGCGAACCGTAGGAATGTTTTTTAATATCACTAAGCGTCAGGTCATAGGAATAACCGATGGCAAATTTTTTCATATTGAAAACAAACATCATTACAACGGCATCTTTTATCCGATATGAAGCCCCAAGCCAAATCATTTTTTTGTACGAGAATCTTGCGTTGATATCAACCTGCAGGGGAGTGGTTTCCTGAAACTGCATAAGTACCGAAGGTTCCAATCCAAAATCCTTGCCCAGGTTGAAAAAGTAGCCGCCATTGAAGTAATAGGTTCTTTTTATCGGGTTCTTAATCCTGTTCGACAAGGTGAAAAGGTCCTTTTTAATTTCAAACAGGTTCAAAACAGAAAATCCGGCATAGAATTTTTCTGTTTGGGAAAAATATATTCCGAAATTTACATCCGGGCAAAACTGATTGTTGAACCCATCTAATATTGTCATATCTTCAGGTATGTCGGTTGTAAGCTTATTTCTGTCGACATAATGCTGGAAGAACACTCCGCCAATGCCGAAACTCAGTTTGCGGGTATAATCCTTGCTGAGCCTCAGATGGTATGCCACCGAAACACTCATACCCGTGCGTCTTGTAGGTCCTGTTACATCGTTAAAAAAACAACCACCGATACCGATATTTTTGCCCAGATAGGCATGGGCAGAAAGCGATTGCGTAACAGGAGCCCCTTTGATATTTACCCATTGATTGCGGATGTTAAGGTTGATGGGGATAAAATCTTCGGTTCCTGCAATGGCAGGGTTGAGTACATAATGATTCATCATGTACTGGCTGGTCAGCGAAAGTTGCTGAGCATTCAGGGCATTAAATGCGAAGAGCAAAACGAGAATGGCAATTATCTTTTTCATGGTTGTGTTTTTTTATCTGACAATAGTTACATTTCCTTGAATAACAGGACTTTCTGGCGTGATCCTAACGAAAAAATAATATGTTTCCGAGGGAAGGGGTTTGCCTTTATAGTTTCCATCCCATTGATCATAAGTTCCGTTTAAGCTATAAAGAACCTGTCCCCAACGGTTATAAACTTCGAGGAAAAATTCCGGGTATAATTCTGCGTCTTTAATGTGCCAGGTGTCATTGAACCCATCGCCATTAGGAGTGAAACAGGTGGGAATGTTGATGCAATCGATGTTTATTTTTGTGACTGTAACTGACTGATAACCTGTACAGCCCATAAAATCGGTAACAGTCAATTCATAAGTTCCCGCATAAAGTTCTTCAATGTCGGGCATGGTGGCACCGTTGCTCCAAAGGTATGAATAATCGCCATTGCCCCCGGAGACATTGATGCTGATTTTTCCGTCGTGCTGATCAATGCAACTCACCGGCGACATGGTATAGGCAACGGAAATAGAATCTACCTGATTTATCACCACGCTATCGGTAATAACACAACCATTGGAATCGGTAACGGTAACATAATAAATGCCTGCCAGAAGGTTTATTATGTCCGCAGTTTGCTG
>DAOOWO010000273.1:0-3872 GCA_035371225.1 Bacteroidales bacterium
TTACCCAAACATACGCTACCATTACCCTGCAAAACTACTTCCGTATGTACAAGAAGCTGGCGGGTATGACCGGTACTGCCGAAACCGAGGCGGGAGAGTTTTGGAATATCTACAAGCTCGATGTGGTTGTAATTCCTACCAATAGGCCGGTAATCCGTAAAGATTTTCAGGATTTAGTGTACAAAACGAAGAGGGAAAAATATAATGCCGTCATAGCGGAGATAGTTGATCTGGTTGAACATGGCCGTCCTGTCCTTGTGGGTACCACCTCCGTCGAAATTTCCGAGTTGCTCAGCAAAATGCTTAATCTGCGCAAAATCAGGCACAACGTGCTCAATGCCAAGTTGCATCAAAAAGAAGCTGACATTGTTGCCGAAGCAGGGCAGGTGGGAACGGTTACTATTGCGACCAACATGGCTGGTCGTGGTACCGATATCAAATTGGGACCCGGTGTTAGAGAAGCCGGTGGTTTGGCAATTATCGGTACGGAACGTCATGAGTCTCGCCGTGTAGACAGGCAGTTGAGAGGAAGGGCCGGCCGACAGGGTGACCCGGGAACTTCACAGTTTTTTGTTTCGCTCGAAGACGACCTGATGCGTTTGTTTGGCTCTGAGCGTATCGCCCGCGTAATGGATACCCTGGGTCTGAAAGAAGGAGAAGTCATTCAGCACAGGATGATTACAAAATCAATAGAACGCGCCCAGATAAAAGTGGAGGAAAATAATTTCGGCATACGTAAACGGCTTCTGGAATACGACGACGTTATGAACAAACAGCGCGAGGTTATTTATCTGAAACGACGTCACGGCTTATATGGCGACCGCCTGGCCGTTGATATTGCCGATATGTTTTATGATGTTTCGCAGCGTATTGTTCTGGAACATCAGCAGGAACGCGATTTTGAAAACTTTAAATTCGATCTTCTACGCAACTTTGGTGTAGAATCGCCCTTCGGTGAAAAAGAATTTTTTGGAAGCAATGCCGAATTGCTCACGGATAAGTTATTCGATTTGGGTTATAATGCCTATCGGAAAAAGGCGGAGTTAATAGCTACACAATCTTATCCGATTATAAAGGATGTTTACGAAAATAACCCCAAGCGGTACGAAAATATTGCTATTCCGATTACCGACGGGAGCAAAACCCTGCAGGTGGTTGCAAATCTACGCCGTTCATATGAAAACAAGGGAAAAGATGTTATCCTGGCTATAGAAAAGGGGATTTCTTTGGCCCTCATTGATGATGCCTGGAAAGAACACCTGCGCGAAATGGATGATTTGAAACAGTCGGTTCAGAATGCTACCTATGAACAGAAAGACCCCTTACTTATCTATAAAAAAGAATCGCATCAACTGTTTGATACTATGTGGCAGAAGATCAGCAAGGATATTGTATCCTTCCTGCTGAAAGGCGACTTGCCATTCAGAAATTCTGAAAATATCCAGGAGGCACGACAGAGCAAGACAGATATGAGTAATCTGAAAGCCGGCCGCGACGAAGGTATGGAACAGGCACGAAATCAAAAGACTTCCGAGGTTCAAAAAACAGAACCCGTGAAAGCTGAGAAAAAAGTAGGAAGGAACGATCCCTGCCCCTGCGGAAGCGGAAAAAAATATAAAAACTGTCACGGGTTGGGGCAATAGCCGAGAAGCGGAAGAAATGTCGTGTTCGTGCAGGATGCGGGTTGATAATAGTGAATAGTAGTTGTTTGGCTGTTTATTAAAAATCTCAAAGTTTGACCCAGAAATAATTTATTAAAAATCAGATGCAAAAATTTATAGTGGTAACAGGTGCTGCCGGGTTCATTGGCAGTTGTATGGTCTCAAAACTTAACAACAAAGGCATAAAAGACATTGTTATTGTGGACGATTTTCATAAAGGCTACAAATTAGATAATATCAATGGGAAAGCATATGCAAAGCATATTCAGCGTGATGTTTTTTTTGACTGGCTTCGCGAAAATCATAATGAAGTGGAATTTGTTTTTCACCTTGGCGCCCGGACCGATACTGCTGAATTTGATAAAACAGTGTTCGATACCCTCAACCTGAATTATAGCAAAACAATGTGGACTTTATGTACGCAATATGAGGTGCCACTTGTGTATGCTTCATCAGCCGCTACTTATGGAATGGGTGAATATGGTTATTTCGACGACGAAAGTATCATCCCTTTGCTGAAACCTCTTAATCCCTACGGTGAATCAAAAAATGAATTCGACAAATGGGTAATCACCCAAAAAAACACACCACCTTTCTGGGCTGGCCTGAAGTTTTTCAATGTTTATGGGCCTAACGAATATCATAAGAATCGCATGGCTTCGGTGGTATTTCACGCATACAACCAGATTAATGAAACCGGCACTATGCAGCTATTTCGTTCTCATAACCCCAACTTTGCCGACGGGAAACAGATGCGGGATTTTATTTATGTGAAAGATGTGGTTAAGGTGTGTATGTTTTTTTACCTCACTCAGAAAAAATCCGGCATTTACAATCTTGGTACCGGTGAAGCCCGTACTTTCTGGGATCTGGTTACCAATACCTTTAAATCAATGAGGCTGACTCCCAATGTGGAGTTTATTGATACTCCTATTGATATTCGTGATAAATACCAGTATTTTACCGAAGCAAAAATAAACAAGTTGATTGCTGCCGGCTACGACCTGGGATTTACTTCACTGGAAGAGGGTATCGAAGATTATGTGCAGTCGTATTTGTTGCATAAGCAGTATTATTAATACCGCGAAGTTTAATTAGATTTAATCTAAAATAAATCATAGCGTATTACTGCATTTTTTCTGCAGGCTATGTGTATTATGGGTTATGGGAAATAAAACAAAATCATTTTTTTTTGTTTAAGGATTTGTGTTTATTAACATTATTTAAATTAGTATGTTTGCAAAAATTATCAGTATTCCAATCTAATAACTTAAAAAATATTAATTATGTCTTGCGATTTTTCAAAAAATGCCAAACTTGATCTTTCAATTTATGGGATCGAAAATGTTCAGGAAGTTTATTATAACCTGTCGTATGATGAGTTGTTTATTCATGAAACAGATGAAAAATTGGTGGGTTATGACAAAGGTTTTGTAACCAATATGGGCGCTGTTAATGTGGATACCGGAATTTTTACCGGGCGTTCACCCAAAGATAAGTACATAGTTCGTGAATCAGAAAACGAAGCTAACGTATGGTGGGCAAGCCCCGAACGCAAGGGCTCCGACAATAAACCCATATCAGAAGCAACCTGGGAACACATGAAAGGTATTGCAAAGAAACAACTCAGCGGAAAAAAACTTTATGTCAGCGATGCGTTCTGTGGTGCCAATGTTAACACTCGTATCAAAATAAGGGTAATAACCGAGGTTGCCTGGGCTTCACATTTTGTAAAGAACATGTTTATTAGGCCAACGGAAGAAGAATTAAAAGATTTTACTCCGGATTTTGTTGTATATCACGCTTGTAAAGCTACAAACCCGCAATGGAAAGAACAGGGATTAAATAGTGAGGTTTTCGTTTCTTTTAACCTGAAAGAACGTATGGCCGTTATCGGTGGAACATGGTATGGCGGAGAAATTAAAAAAGGAATTTTTTCGGTAATGAATTATTTTCTGCCTTTAAAAGGGATCGCCGCGATGCATTGCTCTGCAAATATGGGAAAAGCTGGCGATACCGCTATTTTCTTTGGCTTATCCGGCACCGGAAAAACCACCTTATCGGCAGATCCTAAACGATTCCTGATCGGAGATGATGAACACGGCTGGGACGAAGAAGGCATTTTTAACTTCGAAGGAGGTTGTTATGCAAAATGCATAAACCTCAGCAAAGAAAATGAACCGGATATTTATAATTCAATAAAAAGGGATG
>DAOOWO010000274.1:0-3824 GCA_035371225.1 Bacteroidales bacterium
ATAGCTAAAGAAAACGGCAACTACGAATTTTTCGGCTACCTAGTGTTACCTGAAAATCAGCCCGGCATCAAAAAATACTTCAAACTTATTGATAAAACTTCTGAGGTGCTATCCCCCGAAAACGACATAACCGACCACAACAAATGGTATGGTGCAATTTATTACGACATCATCGCCTCCCATTACCAGGGCAAAAAACAATACACCCTGCTGGGATGGAAAGGCAACAACACCCTTACCACCAAAAAAGTTGTTGAAATACTCACGTTCCGGTCAAATGGCACACCGGTTTTTGGCAAACGCATTTTCAGGAAAAATAATAAAGCCACGCGTCATATTTTTGAATTTTCAGCACGTACAAGCATGTTGCTTCGTTACGAAAGTCAAACCCTGCACACGGTAGTACGACCGGCAAAGACAGTAAAAAGCAGTTACAGCAAAAAAGATAAAAATTCCAACAAGGCTATCACTGCTGATAAAAAAGTGGAGGCAAAAATAAAAACCACCCGTGCACGAATGATAATTTTTGACCGGCTGTCGCCGGTTGATTCACGGACATCCAAATATATGGCAAATCTGGAAGGACAATACCAGTTTTATGTGCCAGAGACCAACATCTACGACGCTTTTATTTTTGAAAATGGCCGGTGGGTGTTCGTAAAAGATGTTGATGCACGGAATCCCCAACCCGACAAAAAGAAAAAGTTCGCACCTCCGCAACTGTAAATCACTGTATTGTAAAAAGTTGTTTTTTCCTGGCTTTTCATTTTTTTTATTGCATTTTAATTATTTACTTTGCAGAAAATATGATGAAAATACCTAATAATTTAAACCCGTATAAGTATGAAAAAAGTACACAATTTTAACGCTGGTCCTTCTATTCTGCCGAGGGTAGCCATTGAAAACACTGCAAAAGCCGTTCTTGACCTTAACGGAATAGGCATGTCCATCCTGGAAATTTCGCACCGAAGCAAAGATTTTCAGGCCGTCATCGACGAAGCAGTAGCCCTTTTCAAAGAACAGCTTGGTATTCCCGAAGGATATCATGTTTTATTCCTTGGAGGTGGTGCCAGCATGCAGTTCTGTATGGTTCCTTACAACCTGATGGAAAAGAAAGCAGCTTACCTGGAAACAGGCGTTTGGGCAAAAAAAGCCATCAAAGAAGCAAAACTTTTCGGTGAAGTGCAAATAGTAGGTTCTTCTGCCGATAAAAATTTCTCCTACATCCCCAAAGGATGGGAAATTCCTAAAGATGTTGATTATATGCACATCACTACCAACAACACCATTTACGGGTCGGAAATCAGATATGATATGGACAGCCCTGTTCCTTTGGTAGCCGATATGTCTTCAGATATTTTCAGCCGTCCGGTTGATGTTTCTAAATATGCCTTGATTTACGGTGGTGCACAAAAAAATCTCGGCCCCGCAGGCGCTACCTTTGTAGTTGTTCGCGAAGATATTCTCGGCAAAGTATCACGCGTTATTCCTTCGATGCTCGATTACAGAACCCATATCAAAGAAGGTTCCATGTTCAACACACCTCCCTGTCTGCCGATATACACCATCATGGAAACACTGCGCTGGATGAAATCCATTGGCGGAGTAAAAAAAGTGGAAGAAATGAACAAAAAGAAAGCTGCCGTATTATATGATGCTATCGACAGCAGCAAGATTTTTGTGGGTACCGTCGAAAAAGAATCCCGTTCACTGATGAACGTATGCTTTGTAATGAAACCGGATTATCAGAACCTTGAAGAAGAATTCATGAATTTTGCCAAATCCAACGGCATGGTCGGAATTAAGGGACATCGTTCTGTTGGCGGGTTCAGAGCTTCCATATACAATGCCATGCCTATCGAAAGTGTGCAGGCACTGGTTGATTGTATGAAAGAATTTGAAGCCTCCAAGGCATAATAAACAGAAATAAAAGGATAAAATAGTTTGTTACGACGAATTATTTTATCCTTTTTTGTTTAAAAATTATTATTTTTGTTTTATCATCATCAAAATATTTATTAATAAACGCTAAAAACTAATTTTATCATGGCAAAAGTTCTAATAGCTACTGAAAAACCTTTTGCAGCGGTGGCTGTAAACGGAATAAAGAAAATTTTTGACGAAGCCGGTTTTGAAACTGTCTTGCTTGAAAAATACACCGACAAAGCCGACCTGATCAAGGCTGTTGCTGATGTGGATGCATTGATTATCAGGAGCGACAAAGCCACTGCCGAAGTTATCAACGCTGCCAAAAACCTAAAAATAATTGTCCGCGCCGGCGCCGGATACGATAATATTGATTTGAATGCCGCCAGCGAACGCAAAATAGTTGCCATGAATACTCCGGGGCAAAACTCCAACGCAGTGGCCGAACTCGCCATGGGCATGATGGTTTTCATCTCCCGCCAGCAATTTAAAGGCGGCTCCGGCAACGAATTAAAAGGTAAAAAACTGGGAATACATGCTTACGGGTATGTCGGAAAACTAGTTGCTGCTATTGCAAAAGGTTTTGGCATGGAAGTTTTTGCCTTTGACCCCTTTATTGAAAAATCTGTCATCGAAAGCGAAGGCATAAAAGCCGTCGGCAGCGCCGAAGAATTATACAGTACATGCCAGTATATTTCATTGCATATCCCTGCAAATGAAAAAACAAAAGGCTCCATCAACTTCGACCTGATGTCGAAAATGCCCAAAGGAGCGACTATAATAAATACTGCTCGTAAAGAAGTTGTTTGCGAAGATTCATTAAAACAAATGCTCAACGAACGCCCCGACTTTAAATACTGCTCCGATATAGCTCCGGCTTGTCATGAAGAAATCAACGGAAAATATGAAAACCGTTACTATGCTACCCCCAAGAAACAAGGTGCCGAAACATCCGAAGCCAATATCAACGCCGGATTGGCGGCAGCTAACCAGATCGTGGGATACCTGAAAAACGGCATAACCAAATTCCAGGTAAACAAGTTTTAATAAGGTTTTAAGCTAGTAACAACACCGCACCATAATACCTCAAACGAATGGAAAACGAAAAGAACATACTTTTCTTCAGGTTCGAAGACCTGAGAATCTATAACAAAGCTATAGATTATGTAAACTGGGTTTATTCCCACACTCAACTGGTACCAGAAAGCAGCAGGCTGTGTATGACCAACAGATTTATCAATGCAGCTCAAGTCATTGCCATAAACATATCGGAAGGCTCCAGCAGGAACAAAACCCAGTTTATCTATTATCTGAAAATGGCAAAAAGTTCTATCAGAGAATGTATTGTTTATACTACCATTGCCGAAAAACTTCAATACCTGTCAACTCAGGAAGTTGAAGAATCGCGAAATGCCCTGATAGAAATGACCAAAATGATTGGTGCCCTGATAGCTTCGTTGCAGAGAACCGAAAAGCCCGAAGAGAAAACTGAAGATGATTTTGAGGATAACCCCAGCAACATCAACCACGATCTCTCCTGACAACCATTCGCCAGCGTTGGTATAGAAATTATTACTGAATACAAATATTAATTAATCAAAAATTTTAAGCATGGCTATTTTAAAACCATTTAAAGGGTTGCGCCCTCCAAAAAATATTGCACACCTGGTAGCATCAAGGCCCTATGATGTGCTAAACTCAAAAGAAGCCCGCATCGAAGCCGACGGCAACGACTATTCCCTGCTTCATATCATTAAGCCCGAAATTGACCTGGCACCGGATATTGACGAACACGATGCTCCCGTATATGATAAAGGAAAAGAAAATCTTATCAAATTCCGGGAAAACAAATGGCTGGTGCAGGATGAAAAAGACTGCCTTTATATTTATGCACAGAC
>DAOOWO010000275.1:0-3812 GCA_035371225.1 Bacteroidales bacterium
CATCGTTCAGAAAAAAAAGTTGAGATAAAAGATCTGAAAAATGACAAAATTTATTACGAGACCTACGACAAACTCGTTCTTTCGCCCGGAGCTGAGCCCCTGCGGCCCAACCTTCCGGGCATAAATACCGACGGAATCTTTACACTGAGAAACGTAGCGGATACCGATAAGATCAAGTCGTTTATCGATAATCAAAAGCCAGCCAAGGCCATAGTGGTCGGCGGAGGGTTTATCGGGCTTGAAATGGCTGAAAATTTACATAAAAGAGGGATTTTTGTATCTCTGGTAGAAATGGCCGACCAGGTAATGACTCCTCTGGATTATGCCATGGCTTCTATAGTTCACCAGCATCTTAAAACCAAAAACGTAGCTTTTTATTTAAAAGATGGCGTATCGTCGTTTGCAAAAGAAAACGGCCGGATTGCAGTGACGCTGCGAAGCGGCCGCAAATTGTCAGCCGATATGGTGATTTTATCCATTGGCGTAAAACCGGAAAGCAGGATTGCCAGTGAAACCGGGCTTGAAACGGGGGCTTCCGGCGGCATAGTGGTGAATGAATATTTACAAACTTCTGATGCAGATATTTACGCGGTGGGCGATGCAATAGAGTTTGAAAACCCCCTTATTCATAAAAAACAGATTACTTATCTTGCGGGACCGGCCAACAAGCAGGGCCGCATCTGTGCCGACAACATCGTTTATGGCAATAAGTCGAAGTACCAGGGAGCCATAAATACGGCTATTGCCAAGGTTTTCGATTTGACGGTAGCGGCTACCGGGGTGTCGGGAAGGATATTAAGGAAAGAAAATATACCGTACCTGTCGGCTGTAATCCATTCGGGTTCACATGCAGGCTATTATCCGGGGGCAATTCCCATGAGTATCAAAATTATTTTTTCTCCTGAAGGAAAATTATACGGGGCACAGATTGTGGGTTACGACGGAGTGGACAAGCGTATTGACATTTTAGCCGGAATAATCAATTTTGGCGGCACCATTTCTGACCTCACAAGAATTGAGCATGCCTATGCCCCGCCCTATTCTTCGGCCAAAGATCCCGTGAATATTGCCGGTTTTGTAGCCGAAAACATTCTCAAAAAAAGAATGATGCCTTTTTCATGGCGCGACATTGCGGCACTCGATCTGGCAACATCCATGCTGATTGATGTGCGCACCCGTGATGAGTTCCAACTCGGAGCTATACCGGGCGCTGTTAACATACCGGTTGACGAAATCAGAACGCGTATGGGTGAAATTCCCAAAAATAAAAAAATTGTGGTTTATTGCGGAGTGGGTTTGCGCGGATATGTGGCGTGCCGCATCCTGATGCAATCCGGTTACCAGGAAGTATTCAACCTGAGCGGCGGATACAAAACCTATGAGTTTGCCATACAAAAACAAAGCAATGAAGATGTGTATGCTAATGATAAAATTGATATTGATAACCAAATCTATCAAACCGAAATTACCAGGGAAAACAAAGGGTTTATACAAAACATCGTAAAGATTGATGCCTGCGGGCTTCAATGTCCCGGTCCTATTCTTAAACTCAAGAAATCAGCTGATCTAATGCAATCCGGCCAGACTCTTGAAATTACGGCAACCGACCCTGCATTTGCCACTGATGTCAAGGCATGGGCAAACATTACAGGTAACAGGATACTTGAACTGCATGAAAATGCAGGCACTATAAAAGCTGTTATTGAAAAACAAAATGCACCGGAAATGCCAGTGTCGAGTCAAAGCCAGCAAACAAAGCCCAAATCTTTAATCGTTTTCAGCGACGACCTTGATAAAGCCATCGCGTCGTTTGTCATAGCCAACGGCGCTGCTGCCATGGGTAGTAAGGTTACCATATTTTTTACTTTCTGGGGACTGAATGTCATCAAAAAGGAAAATCATCCGGCCGTATCGAAAGACCTGATGGGAAGAGTATTTGGGATTATGATGCCCAAAAACAGCAAAAAACTGAAACTCTCGAAAATGAATATGTTTAACATGGGGTCAAAGATGATGCGCAAGCGTATGCAGAGTAAAAAGATAGAATCCCTGGAATCGCTAATCACGCAGGCTCACGAGAATGGTGTGGAATTTATTGCCTGCACCATGTCGATGGATGTAATGGGTGTGCAGAAAGAAGAATTATTTGATTTTGTAACATTTGGCGGCGTGGCATCCTACATGGAACGTGCTGAACAATGCGGAGTAAACCTATTCATTTAATTTATTGTCTGGATATTTTCCTGTATAAAAACACTTTATCCTCCTAATATTATATACACTATGGTGGTTTCTGCACCGTTTCTTTACTTATTTTTGTTAAGTCTAAAATAAACGACGGTGTATGTGTAAAAAATCACTGATAATAATGATATTGCTTACGGCTCAGGTATGTTTTGGCCAGCAACCCGAAGCGTTAAGTCATGTTAAAGTGTGGTGCAATGACTATCGGCAGCTCGCTGATGCGGGTATCACGGTAATAAATGGTCATTATTTACACAAGTCATATTTCGATTGTGCGGTGAGTATCAGCGATCTCAATAAGTTGAAAATATCCGGATTGCCATACGAAATTATCACCGAAAACCTCACTGAACATTATCAAACCAGAAATCAGCAGCCTTTTACCGGTGAAAAGAATATTACCTATAACTGCGGTCTGCCCAAAACCTACGACACTCCTGTTCATTTCAGTCTGGGCAGCATGGGCAGCTACTTTACTTATGCAGAAGCTATTGCTCAGCTTGACTCCATGCGTGTCTGGTTTCCCAATCTCATATCTGCAAAGGCACAGATTGGCTTATCTATCGAAAACCGGCCGATTTACGCCGTTAAGATATCCGACAATCCTGATATCAATGAAAGCGAGAAGCAGGTATTGTACACCTCTGTTCATCATTCACAGGAACCATGCGGCTTGCAGCAACTCATCTTTTTCATGTACTATCTGCTTGAAAATTATAATAATGACACGGAAATAAGCTACCTGCTCAATAATCTTGAAATATATTTTGTGCCCGTAATCAACCCCGACGGGTATGTATACAATCAAACGCAAAATCCTTCAGGAGGCGGCACCTGGCGCAAAAATCGCAGAGATAACGGGTTGCTTTCGTATGGCGTTGATCTTAACCGGAACTATGGCTACCAATGGGGATACAACAATATCGGCTCGCAGCCTATAGGGAGTTCGCCATGGTACCGGGGCACGGCAGCATTTTCGGAACCGGAGAGCCAGGCGATGAAAACCTTTATCGAAGCCCACGATTTTTTGCTGGACATGAACTGGCATTCTTACGGCAATTTTTTGATTTATCCATGGAATTACGAATCGCTGTTAACCGATGATTCTACGTTATTCGAAGAATTTTCGCGTTATCTGACCATGGAAAGCCATTACCGCTACGGCACCTGCGACCAGACTTACGGATACAACAGCAATGGCGATGCCGACGACTGGGGCTACGGCGACACTTCGGCCAAAAGCAAAATTTTCTCTTTCACGGCTGAGATAGGCTCGGCGGATGATGGTTTCTGGCCGGCCGGCGCCGACATTGAGGCGTTGTGTCTGAACGCGCTGGATATGAACCTGCGTTTTGCCAGGCTTGGAACACCTTTTGCCCTGGTCAACGACCTGTCACCTACGTATATTTCGGGAACAGCCGTTAATATACCTTTTGAGGTGTATTGCCTCGGTCTTGACGTGCCAGCCGGCTTTTCGGTAAGTATCAGTCCCCTGTCCCCTGATATTGCCGGTACAGGAACGCCGGTAGTGTTTTCGGGGATGCTCACCGGCGAAAAGAGATACGATA
>DAOOWO010000276.1:0-3806 GCA_035371225.1 Bacteroidales bacterium
TCGTCGAGCACCATCGACTCGTCGTCGCCGCGTCTGCCCAGTTCCAGTTGCGCTTCAAAACGTTGCCGCTGGTCGATGGGGTCGTTGAGTTCCGAAAAGGCATTGCAGAGTTCCTTGCCGTTCACGATGGCTTCAAAACGTTCAACCAGCCCTTCTTTGCTGCGGTGTTTTTTTGCCAGAGGCGACATCTCCACAGGGTAGTCTGTGATAAATGTCGGCTGTATCAGGTTGGGCTCGCAGGTGGCGCCAAATATTTCGTCTATCAGTTTGCCTTTTCCCATGGCTTCAGTGATTTCTACGCCAAGTTTGACGGCTGTTTGCCTCAATTACGGCTCGTCCATGGCAGAAATATCTATGCCTGTAAAGTGTTTTATAGCTTCAAACATCGTAAAACGTTTCCAGGGACGTTTGAAATCAATAATATTGTCACCCACCTTTATCTGTGTGCTCGCATTGGTGTCGTAAGCAATTTTTTCCACCATTTCTTCCACCAGGTTCATCATCCATTCATAGTCTTTGTATGCCACATAGAGTTCCATCTGCGTAAACTCCGGATTGTGAAACCTGTCCATACCTTCGTTGCGGAAATCTTTTGCAAATTCAAATACGCCGCCGTACCCTCCGACAATAAGGCGTTTTAGGTATAATTCGTTGGCGATACGAAGATACAGGGTGCTATTGAGGGCATTATGAAAAGTTTTGAACGGACGTGCTGCAGCTCCGCCATACAACGGTTGTAAAACAGGAGTTTCCACTTCGAGGTAGCCTTTATTGTTTAAAAACGTTCTCATGGAATTAAAGATGGCTGCCCTTTTGATGAAAGTTTGTCTGACATTAGGATTGACAATAAGGTCAACATAGCGCTGGCGGTAACGTTGTTCCGGATCGGTAAAGGCATCATAAACTACTGCATCTTTCTCTTTTACAATGGGAAGGGGTCGCAAGGATTTGCTCAATATATTGAATTCCCTGACGTGAATGGTTATCTCGCCCATCTGGGTAATAAAAACAAATCCTTTCACTCCAATGATATCGCCAATATCAAGTAAACGTTTGAAAATGGTATTGTATAAAGTTTTGTCTTCTCCCGGACAAATGTCGTCGCGTTTAAAATATAACTGTATACGGCCGTGGGCATCCTGCAATTCCACAAAGGAAGCGGCTCCCATTATGCGGCGCGACATGATACGCCCGGCGATACTGACATTCTGGTACATGAAAGTATTAGCGGGGAAATTCACATGTATTTCGGTAGTAATGGCATTCACTTCAAAGGTTTCGGCAGGATAGGGGTTAATTCCCATTTTATACAGTTCTTCCAGTGCCTGTCTCCTGATTTGTTCCTGTTCGCTTAATTCGTTGATCATAGAAATTTTTTTTGCAAATTTACGGATTTTGCGCGTTCCATCCATATCCTGAAAAAACCTTTTCTTTTTGATCCTGAAATATGCATATTTTTTTACTACATTTGCCTGCAATTTTTTTAAAATGGTCAGTGTAACATTTAAAGATCTTGGGCTCATCGATTATAAAAAAGCATGGGACTATCAGGAAACTCTTTTCAATGAGGTGATCGGGAAAAAAACCGGAAAGGTGGATGGTGTTGAAAACAACCAAAATAATTATTTGCTTTTTTGCGAACATCCTCATGTTTATACCTTAGGGAAAAGCGGCTCGGAGAAAAACCTGCTCATAAATTACATACAGCTTCAGGCACAAAATGCTGTTTTTTATAGAACTAACCGGGGAGGAGATATTACCTATCATGGTCCCGGACAAATAGTAGGCTACCCTATATTGGACCTTGAAATGTTTGATCTGGGCGTGAAGACATACATTAATGCCTTGGAACAAAGCATCATCAATACCCTTTCGCATTATGGGATAAAAGCCGGACGCCTTGATGGCGCTACAGGAGTGTGGCTGGATGCCGAAACGCCCCAGGTGCGGAAAATTTGCGCTATTGGCGTGCGTACCAGCCGCTATGTAAGCATGCACGGATTCGCTTTTAATGTAAATACCGACTTGAATTATTTTACACACATCAATCCCTGCGGATTTACCGACAAAGCCGTAACTTCCATGTCGAAAGAGCTAAAATCGCTTGTAAATATCGAAGAGGTAAAAAATGTCCTTTTACAAAATATTGCAGAAGTCTTCCATATGCAACTGCTTTTTCCGGCCTGACTGGAAACCTGAAAAACTTTTTATCCTAAAAAAGTTTTCTGTGTTTATTTTGTTTATTTTTGTATCATGGAAGAAAAAATTAACGCAATACTGCAACAGGTTTCTGATTTATACCAAAAATATGGCATAAAGAGTGTTTCCATGGATGATGCGGCCCGCGAGCTGGCAATATCCAAAAAAACGTTATATGAATATTTTGCTGATAAAGAAGATTTGGTCATTAAAGTGTTGGAATTTCAAATGTCAAAAATCCGCACTGTTTTTGATGTGGAAAAGGATGATACCACCAACGCCATTGATCATTTGCTGGAGATAAGTCATATTATTACTGCATTCCTGACGAATTTCAGCCCGACGGTTCATTACGACCTGCAAAAGTATTACCCATCGGTGTTCAGGTCGATGTTTGAATATAAAAGGGGTTTTATGCTCGACAGCATCAAGGCCAACCTCGGCAGAGGCATCAAAGACGGACTGTATCGTTCGGATTTCAATCCGGATATTGTGGCACAGATGTATGTCAACCAGATAGAATCTTCTTTGGGCTCGGGTTTTATCAGCAGTTCCGAATTCACTACCCACGAGCTGTTTAGCGAGATGTTTACTTACCATATACGTGGAATAGCAAGCAAAAAAGGCCTGGAATATTTTGAAAAAAAGATTTGTCTTACTACCAAATAATTTACGGATGAACGAAAAAATACTACAAAAGATAGTTGTTTTACTGTTGTTGTGCTTTTGGCGTGTGTATCCGGCCATACCGCAGAGTACTGTCATGGAGGGTTTTACACTGCAGGAGGCTATGGATTATGCCATTACCAATAGTTACAAGGTGCGTACGGCTTCCATCGATTTGCAGTCTACCATTGCCCGTCGCAAAGGTTATCTTTCTCTGGGCATGCCACAGATCAATGCCAATGCCAGTTATCAGTACTATTTCAATCTTCCGGTGCAACTGATGCCCAATATCCTTACACCCGCGGTTGACGGGGCTTTGGTGCAGCATGGGCTGATAACACCCGACCAAATGATGCCCGTGAGCAATGAAAAGTTACCGGTGCAGTTTGGATCAACAAACAACTTAACGGTAGGCGTCAATGCAACACAAGTGGTCTTTGACGGTACTTACTTGGTGGGGCTTAAAGCTGCTTCTATGCTGGTGGAGCTGAGCAAAGCATCGGTAGATAAATCCATCAGGGAGATAAAATCAGCCGTGGCTCAGGCCTACTACCTGGTACTCATAGCCAAAGAAAACCGCCGCATCCTTGATTCCACCTACACCAAAATGAATGTGATACTCGAACAAACACGGCAGTTTCAAACAAGCGGATTTATTGAAGATACCGATGTGGAACAACTCTCACTGATGGTTTCCAACCTGAAAAACAAAATGGATATGACCGACAGAAATATCGACCTGGCTGTTGATTTGCTGCAGTTGCAGATGGGTATGGATATTGACCAGGAAATCGTGCTGAAAGATGACCTGATGACATTGCTGGATCAGGCTATTGCCTATAACATTACCGATAAACAGTTTGATGTGAACGACCATATTGATTTTCAATTATTAAAAAGTCAGGAGCGCCTCTTGAATCAGGTGATTAAAGTGGATGAAT
>DAOOWO010000277.1:0-3781 GCA_035371225.1 Bacteroidales bacterium
GTGATGTTTTCCTTGATTTTTCCTGAAAAAAAAACTACAAATTATGAAGGGAGATCAATTTGAACTAAGGAGAAATCTTAGACTGGCTGATTCAACGGCTCTGGTGACGGGTTCCATGATTGGTTCCGGAATTTTTATTGTAAGTGCTGATATGGCGAGGCAGTTGGGCTCGCCCGGTTGGCTGCTGGTAGTATGGGGCATCACCGGAATTATGACACTAATAGCCGCCTTGAGTTACGGCGAATTAGCCGGTATGTTACCCAGGGCTGGGGGGCAGTATGTGTATCTTCGTGAGGCCTATAATCCGCTTACGGGCTTTTTATATGGTTGGACACTATTTCTGGTAATACAAACGGGAACCATTGCTGCGGTGGCCATGGCTTTTGCCAAATTCACAGGGGTGCTGATACCCTGGGTTTCGGAAAAAAACATTTGGCTTGATCTGGGTTATGTGAAATTCAACACCGTGCATATTGTTGCCATCTCCTCTTTGATGTTTCTTACATGGGTAAACTCACGGGGAATAAAAACGGGAAAAATTGTTCAGAATGCCTTTACCGCCACAAAAGTAGGCTTGCTCATCGTATTTATTGTCGTTGGACTGATCATATTTCATGGTAATGGCGCCTTTACAACAAACAAATCAATCTTTTGGGAAGCACGTTCGGTGGATGAGCATGGATATACCTCTTTGCTCACAGGATTTGCCCTTGTGGCCGTTATAGGGACTTCCATGGTGGGATCATTGTTTTCTTCAGATGCCTGGAATAATATTACTTTTACGGCAGGTGAAATTATCAACCCGAGGCGCAACATTCCGCTGAGCCTGTTTTTAGGCACTTCGATTGTGACCGTCATTTACCTGCTCATGAATTTTGTTTATTTGTACGCATTGCCTCTGCGGGGCGATCCTTCCGCCACAAATGTGATGGGGCAGGGTATGCAATTTGCCGTCAACGATCGGCTTGGAACCGCATCGATGTCCATGCTTTTGGGCGAATCAGCTTCTTTGGTGATGGCAGTTCTGGTCATGATTTCTACCTTTGGGTGTAACAATGGGTTAATACTTTCAGGAGCGAGGGTATATTATGCCATGGCGCAGGACGGTCTTTTTTTTAAAAAATCAGGACAATTAAACAAATTCGGTGTTCCTGCCGTAAGTCTCTGGGTACAATGTTTTTGGGCAAGTCTTCTGTGTCTGAGCGGTACTTATTCCAACCTGCTTGATTATGTGGTATTTGCCGTGCTGATTTTTTATGTATTGACTATTATTGCTGTTTTTATTCTGCGCCGCCGCCAGCCCGATGCGGAAAGGCCTTACAAAGCCTTTGGCTACCCGGTGTTGCCGGCTATTTACATTGCACTGGCACTTGTTATTATGATATTGCTGCTTAGATACAAGCCGGAATACACCTGGCCTGGATTGATTATTGTCTGTATGGGCTTTCCCGTGTATTATTTCTGGAAAAAAAATAAAACCTCGAAAATTGAATAAAAACTTATTATTTTTTGTCAGCGATCTGCACGGAAAAGAAAACCGTTACGAAAAACTTTTCAGTGCTATAAAACGCGAAAAACCAGGACTGGTGCTGGTAGGAGGGGATATGCTGCCGTCGGGAATACTAAAGAGTATTATAAAGCATGCGGAACATTATGATTTTGTGCGTTCCTATATCAAACCCGGACTGGATGAGCTCAGGCAACACCTCGGAGATGACTTTCTGTGCATCGGTGTGATACTGGGCAATGATGATCCGCGTTCGGAGGAACCATCACTGATAGAGCTTGAAAAATCCGGATTATGGCATTATATTCATTTCAGGCAATTTCAGTATGGCGGTTTTACCATATGCGGGTATTCTTATGTTCCGCCAACACCTTTCAGGCTGAAAGATTGGGAACGTTATGATGTGTCCCGCTTTGTTGATCCCGGTTCCACAGCGCCGGATGAAGGAATAAGGACGGTTGAAATCCCGGACTATGAAGCAGAATATTCCACGATAAAGAAGGACATTGAAATATTGACCCAAGACCTCAACATGAAAAAAACAATCATGTTGTTTCATACACCGCCATATGATTCCTATCTGGACAGGGCTGCCCTGGACGGAATGATGTTCGATCATGTCCCGCTGGATGTGCATGTGGGCAGCATTGCCGTACAACGTTTTATCGCAGAGAAACAGCCGATGATTACGCTGCATGGCCATGTGCACGAATCTTCAAGGATAACCGGACACTGGAAACAGCAGTTTGGCGAAACAAAATCTTTTTCGGCAGCTTACGACGGTGAAGAGCTGGCATTGGTAAAAATAGACCTTGGTCATCCTGAAAATGCGGTAAGGGAATTATTGTAGCTTCTGAAATATCGCAATAAAATTTGCTATCTGTTCAATTAATTCGTATTATTTTGTTACTTTGTAATACATACATTTTTTATGAAACTAATGAAAAAAATATTCGATACCAATAAGTACTATTTGCAGGACCGGTCTTTCATGCTGTTGATGCAGAAGCGTATTTATCATGTATTGCTAGTGTGCAGTGCCTATGATGCTTTTATGCTGGAAGAAGACGGGCGCATTGATGAGCAGATTTTTAACGAGTATACCTCCCTGAATTTACGCTACCCGCCGCGTTTTTTTATTGCTTCCACGCATGATGAAGCTATGAATTACCTGCAGACGGAAACTATTGATTTGATTATTACCATGTTGAGTGTCGCTGATCCTTTGGACCTTACAAAAAAAATCAAAGCCAGGTTCCCAAATAAACCCGTGGTGGTGTTGTTCCCTTTTTCGCGTGAGGTAACGGAGATTTATACTGAGCAGGATCTTGCCATATATGATCATAAGTTTTGCTGGCTGGGAAATGCCGATTTGCTGCTTGCTATAATCAAGCTCATTGAAGATAAAATGAATGTGCTGCACGATATTGAGCAGGTGGGCGTTCAAACAATTTTGCTGGTGGAAGATTCCACACGTTTTTATTCAAGCTACCTGCCGGTTTTATACAAGGTGATTTTTCAGCAGTCGCGCGAGTTTATGGCAGAGGGACTGAACGAACACCAGAAAATGATCAGGATGCGTGGCAGGCCGAAAATATTGCTGGCTAAAAACTACGAAGAAGCTGAATATTTCTATACTACCTTTAAAAATAATCTGCTTGGCATTATAACAGATATGTCATTTTTACGTCAGGGCGAAACCGATCCCGAAGCCGGACTCAAAATATGCCGCATGGCAAAAAAAGATGACGAAACACTGCCGGTACTCATACAATCTTCTGATGATAAGCATTATTATACTGCTCAGCAGATGAATGCCCGGTTTTTAAACAAAAATTCAAAAACCTTGTCGGTCGAATTGCGCGATTTTATCAACGAATACATGGTTTTTGGCGATTTCATTTTCAGAAATCCCGACACCGGGGAGGAAATATCGAGGGCCTCCGACCTGCAATCGTTGCAGCAAAAAATCTTTGAAATTCCTGATGAATCATTGAAATATCATTTCGACCGCAACCATTTTTCAAAATGGCTGAATGCGCGCGCATTGTTTACGCTGGGAGAGATATTTAAAAGTGTGCATGTGGATGACTTCAGCAGTCTGGAAGAAACTAAACATTACCTGTACGATAATATTGCCAGTTATCGTATGCACAAATCCAGAGGTATAGTTGCCGAATTTGTAAGCGACAGTTTTGATGAATATATTTTCTTTGCCCGCACGGGTAAAGGTTCGCTTGGCGGAAAAGCCAGAGGTCTTGCCTTTATTGATTC
>DAOOWO010000278.1:0-3770 GCA_035371225.1 Bacteroidales bacterium
ATAAGCGACAATGGCCAGTTGTTTATGAACTTCCACCGAAAAGTTTATGGCTTCATCCGAACCGTAGCGGGCGCCAAGGGCCGCCAGCATATCGCCTTCGGCGGTTATGCCTATTCCTGTGCGGCGGCCTTTAAGGGTTTTGGTTTTGATTTTTTCCCACAACATTCTTTCAATTCGTTTTGTCTCATCGTCTTCGGGGTCAGCGGCAATTTTTTCAAGTATTTTATCAATTTTTTCCGACTCCAGGTCAATGATGTCATCCATCATACGTTGCGCATAATAAACATGCTTTGTAAACAATTCGGAATTAAAAACAGCCTCATCGGTAAAAGGGTTTTCCACATAGCTGTATAAGTTGAGCGCCAACAGCCTGCAACTGTCGTACGGGCATAATGGAATCTCCCCGCATGGGTTGGTGGATACGGTAGTAAAGCCAAGGTCGGAATAACAATCAGGAACAGATTCTCTAAGGATAGTGTCCCAGAACAATACACCCGGTTCAGCAGATTTCCATGCATTATGAATGATTTTATTCCATAAATATGTAGCATCTATTTCTTTAGAACAAAGAGGGTATTCGGATTTGATTGGGTATTGCTGTTTGTAAAAAGTTTTGTTTTTGACGGATTGCATAAAGTCGTCATCAATTTTTACCGACACATTGGCACCGGTAACTTTTCCCTGTTCGAGTTTGGCATCAATAAAATCTTCTACATTAGGGTGTTTGACAGAGATGCTGAGCATCAGGGCGCCGCGCCGGCCGTCCTGGGCCACCTCGCGGGTTGAGTTGGAATATCGTTCCATAAATGGCACTATACCAGTTGATGTCAGGGCGCTGTTTTGCACCAGGCTACCTTGGGGGCGGATATGCGACAAGTCGTGGCCCACACCGCCGCGCCTCTTCATCAGCTGCACCTGCTCCTGATCAATTTTCATGATACCACCGTAAGAATCTGAAGGGGTGTCGTTGCCAATAACAAAACAGTTTGAAAGCGAGGATATTTGAAAATTGTTACCTATTCCTGCCATTGGACTGCCCTGGGGAATAATGTACCGGAAATCTTTCAGCAGGTCGAAGATAAGTTCTTCGGACATCGGGTTAGGATATTTTTTTTCGATGCGGGCAATTTCCCGGGCTATGCGACGGTGCATATCGTCCGGAGTTTTTTCCAGCAGTTCGCCGTCGCGGTTTTTTAGGGCATATTTATTTATCCATACATCCGCAGCCAGCGTATCTCCTTTAAAATATTCAATAGTAGCAGCCAGGGCCTCTTCGTGCGAATATATCGTTTGTTGGTTTTTTCCTTTTTTTTCCATTTCAATCTTTATTTCAGTTGATTCTTCACTAATAAATAATCCATCATCAGGTTTGGGAGGTATTCTGTGTTCATATAACTTATCATACGCCGATTCCCGTTTTGTTTCCTGAATATTTTGCTCGTTATCTGTATGTTGAGGCTTAAAAGTCGGAGATTTTTCTTCCATAACAATATTTATATATTTTAAAACACTAATAATTTGTTAAATTAACCTTAATTTACACTTATACCGGGGGTAAAAAGGGATGGCTAAATTATACAAAGGGGGCATGCAAACCAACCCATTTTTATTAACAAAATCGCAGACTTATTAACGAAATAAAGATGTTTTTGTTAACGCTGTGCCAAACAAGTTTTGTTGATAAAAAGTTTATAATTTATCTAAATTACTCCATATGAGTTTTGTACCAAAGCCAAGTCGGTTGTCGGTGAGTTTATAGAAGGAGGGGACTAGTCCCCAAAACGGGGTATCCTTCAGGAAAGGCTTGGTATAAGGGAATTTCAGGAGGTATGCCCTTCGGGCTTCCTTTAATTCCGTATCTTTTAACTCAATCATTTTCCCGGTAAACTGCAAACCCCTTATTTTGCCGATGATGCGTGTTTCGAGGGCAATGGATCCGGCTACCACCGGCTGTTTCAGAAAATGACAAATATGTTGTGTTTTATACTCCGAGGTAAAAACAAAAAGATTTTTTTCAGGAACGAAAGCATAAAAACAAGTACAGCAATAAGGCAGGTTATTTTCAGCGGTAGCCAGGGTGAAAATATGATGCTTGCTGATAAGCTTGAAAATTCTTTGGTCGATAGAATTCATGAGGGGTCTCAAGTAAAAGTCTGCATTTCACAGAGTTTATGATAGACGCCTTTCAGGGCGGAGAGTTCTGCATGAGTGCCCCGTTCCACGATTTTGCCGTTTTGCAGGACAATAATCTCGTCGGCAAACTGAACGGTGGAAAGGCGGTGAGCGATTACCACGGAAGTACGGTTTTGCATGAGTTTTACCAGGGCTTCCTGCACCAGGCGTTCCGACTCGGTATCGAGCGAGGAGGTGGCTTCATCGAGTATCATCACCGGAGGATTGAGCAGCACAGCCCTGGCAATGCTGAGCCGTTGTTTTTGTCCGCCCGATAACTTCATACCCCTGTCTCCAATATAACTCTGATAACCGTTTTCGAGCTGCATGATAAAATCGTGGGCATTGGCAATTTTTGCCGCCTGTATCACGGCTTCTTCGCTTACTTTTTCCATGCCGAATGCAATGTTATTGAACACGGTGTCATTGAACAAAATGGTTTCCTGCGTAACAATGCCCATCAGTTGCCTGAGGTCAGATATTACATAATCCTTCACATTGACCTCATCCACCAGCAGCTCACCCCCTGTGCAATCGTAAAAACGGGGCAGCAGGTCCACGAGGGTTGATTTTCCGGCACCGGATGGCCCAACAATGGCGATAGTTTTACCCTTGCCAATCTTGAGGTTGATGTGATGAAGCACCTCTTCTTTTTCGTAAGTAAAACTAACATTATTATATATAATAGAATTTTTAAACTCTTTGATGGGTTTTGCATCAGGTTTTTCGGTAATCACTTCCTCTGCATTGAGCACCTGTTCGATACGTTCTACTGAAGCCGCGCCTTTTTGCACATTGGAATAGGCATCGGTAAAAGATTTTACGGGGTTGATAAGCTGCGAAAACATCACCAGATAGGTGATAAATACCGAAGCGGAGAGTTCCTGGCTCCCTGACGAAAGAATTAAGGTGCCGCCATAAAGCAACACCGCACCTACCACAATTATTGCCATAAATTCGCTGAGCGGCGAAGCCATATCGCGTTTCCGAAAAAGTCTTATCATCAGCCGGGTATAATCGTGGTTAACTTTTTTGAATCGTTCATTTACGGAATCTATGGCATTAAAAGCTTTGATAATCCTCAATCCGCTGATAGTTTCTTCGATATTGGAGAGCAGTTCGCCCATTTTCACCTGTCCTTTGGCTGAGGTCCTTTTGAGGCTGCTGCCTATCTTGGCGATAATAAAACCGCTGACAGGGAACAAAATAAAAACAAACAAGGTTAGTTGCGGACTAATCAAAAACATAGACACCAGGTAAGTGATTATGGCCAGTGGTTCGCGAAAAATCATTTCCAATGAAGTCATTATGGTCCATTGTACCTCCTGAACATCATTGGTCATTCTCGACATGATATCCCCTTTGCGTTGTTCGCTGTAATAAGCCAGCGGAAGTATCATAATCTTCAGGTACAGTTCGTTGCGAATATCTTTAACCACTCCGTTTCGTATGGGTGCCAAAAAGAACATGGCCATATAACGGAAAAAATTTTTCAGAAAAAACAGGATGATGATGGCGATACAGATATACATAAGGGCGGCAAATTCGCCATTGGTCTGAATCACATGACTGATCCAGTAATAAAAATTAAGTTTTAT
>DAOOWO010000279.1:0-3741 GCA_035371225.1 Bacteroidales bacterium
AAGGAATAAAACTCACATTTTTGAATATCGGCGGCGGGTTCCCGGCCTATGGTGTGGACCAATACGCCCTGCTGAACAATATTTCCAAAAAAATTAAGCCGCAACTGGCAATTTTCAGAATAAAACACGGCATGACCATCACTGCCGAACCCGGCTCTGTAATTATGGCCAACGCTGCTATTATGATTACTGCCGTAACTGCTGTTATCAAACGGGGCAAAAAACGCTGGATATTTCTCGACAGCAGTATTTTTCAGGGGTTTCAATGGATTATGGGCGGGCTGAAATACCAGCTTGTATATCCTTACACAACAGCAGAAGGTGTTACGTTACAGCCGTATATTATCACCGGAGCCACCTGCGACAGTCATGATATTTTTGCCGAAAATCTGATGCTTCCTGAAACCGTTAAAGAAGGTGATTTTTTCCTTGTTTATCCTGCCGGCGCCTATATCAACTCTGCCAGGGAATACAATGGTTTTGGGTATGCGGAGACGGTTGTGTACTGATGGAGATGGTGGCCAGACAATCCACAAAGTTATTATGACAGGGATGTAGTGGTTTTTTTGCCGCGAATGTAGGAATAGGAAATGCCCTCATACTATTTGAAAACACACTCCTCCCCTAAAGGCTCCGAAAAGGCCTGCACCAGGTGGTATAGATTTGATTTTACAGTAGAGTATTATACCAAATTTTCAGGATGCCTTTATTATCCTATCTGGTATCTTGCCGAATCGCTTATGAGATTTACAAATTATTTTGCCCCAAAATCCTTTTTAATGGTAATATAACCAGGGTATTGCACGGCATAGTTTCCAACCATGACGGTAGGTTTGGCTTTGAGTGAGATGCGCGTGGGGCGGTTGCCGGCATCCACCAGGTTCAAACCAAAATTGACAATGTTTTTTCCTGACTGTCCTGAAAGCAGCTTTACCAGGTCGGTATTTATCTGTATCGGGAAAATACCTGTGCCGTTGTTTGGAGCTATCTCCACACGTTTGGCCGTGGTACCGGCGGCTATCTGTGTGTCATCAATAAAAGCTATCCAGTCGAGTTTATTCAGCGCAGCTTTTTCTTTGTTGGGGTTGCGGGCTTCCACGTTCAGCGTAAAGTGCAGCGGTAAGGAGCCGGAAGCCACATTGGCAAGCAAGGCAGCGCCATCAACCAGCTTCAGGTCGCTGAACGATTTTAGTTTCTGCACATTGACACCTCCCAGGGTAATGTTTTCGGCTGTGGACAAACGAAAATCACAGGTCAGCAGGTTGGTAAATTCTTTGATCTGGCTGCATGATGCGATAAAAACTATTGTGATAAGGAATAAGATCTTCTGTTTCATCTTTTAACAATTTAGGTTGGTCGATAAATTCGCAAGCTGTTTCTGATAACGGGAAAGGCGCTTGCGCTATTATGTTATTCCTTTACTATTTTTTTCATAACAGCTCGGTCCTCACTTGCAATTTTGAAAATATAAATTCCTTTGGAAAAATTACTAATATCTATTTCGTCTTTTGTATTAAACAATTCTTTAGTCAGGATAAGCGCACCAATAACATTGTACACGGACAAACGTAAGTTTTGTTTGTGCAAACACGTAATAGAAATCTTATCTGTTGCAGGATTCGGAAAAATATTTATTTCAGGTGATTCAGGAAGATTAAATTCTTCGTCACCCAAGCCGCCACTCGTTGTATTGAAAATCATATTTGGCGGACCTGAACTTGGATGACCAATTAACAATCCCAACGCCCAACCATCTAGAGGGTCAACGAAAGAAAACTGTTTGACTGGTATTTCCAAGGCACACTGGTAAGACCATGAAGATCCATTATAACCGTATACTAAGTAACCACTGGCAGTACTAAAAGAAACCCATCCCAGATTATTATTAAACATGTATATATAACCATTACCGTCAGGACTAGCTCCAAGAATAGTGTCAAGCGCCCAACTACTGCCATTATATTTATATATTACATTCAACCAGCCGCCGCCTACATCCCAGCCACAGGCCCAACCGTGGTTTTCATCGGTAAAACTAATTGAATATAAATTGACATTACTAAATGCCGTATCAACAGCCCATTGCCCGGATGAAAATTTTAAAATGTATGATGTGTCATTATTTGGATAACCGAAATTAACACCACCTATCATCCATGCAGTATTTGTATCACTTGCAGATATTGATCTAATTGGCCCCAAAGAAATTGGCACTGTTAAAGTAATTGGATACGTTGTCCATATTCCATTTTGATAATAATAAGTAGTATCTGACCCAAATGCCCAGCCATGATTGCTATCGAAGAAATCGCAGTATCGTATACCTGCCATTCCCGAATATTGTTTTGTCCAAACAGAACCATTATACCGATATAGACTATCCTGATACCACCCAAAAACCCAACCCTCATCAGGGGCTGTAAAAGCACAGGCTTCAGCTCCGAAGGCAGAGTCTTGTAATACCGTTGTCCAATTGGTACCATCCCAATTCCTGAAATCGTTTCCGAACGCCCATCCGTCATTAGGTTGCACCAGCCAGATAGTGTTTACATTATTTGAATCTATTGCTGTCCATTGCGCAAAACCTACCTTAAATGTGGCTAAACAAAATAACAAGATAATTGTTTTTTTCATGGCATTTTTTAAGTTTTCATTTCAAACAGATATGTTTCGGCATTTTCAAGCCACCTCATCCGTGAAGGCCTACCAACTAAAAGCCTCCCGATACCGATAACTATCGGTACTATAGGGACAGCCTAACAGCCTATCTACCTAACAGCCTATCTAACTAAAAGCCTATCCCCTACTTTACCTTAACATTATCCAGTCCGTTTTCTTCAAATTCTTTGATATACTTTTTGGTATAAGGTTCCAGGAGTTCCAATTTTTCTTCCAGAGGTTTGTCGTCAATATCATCGCCAAGGTCCTTTTCGGCATCTCTTTCGGCCAGACCGAATATCAGGGTGTCCCAGAAACAATCATCTTCATAATCGTTGATAATGTCGATAACTTCTTCGTCTAATTGCAATGAGGGCACAAAGATGTTTTGTTCTTTGTTGAATTCCACCAGCCCTTTCAGGCCGGCCTCTTCAGCTTTTGAAAAAATTGTCTGAACCATATCGTTCATTACAATATTTTCGGTTTCATCAATCACCCAGTCGCCCACATACACAAGTTTAAGAAGTTCTTTGTATTGTTCAGGTGATAATTCAAGACTAACTTTTTTCATAATATTTTATTTAGAAATTAATATTTTCATGTACTATTTTTAACACGGATTCCTCTTCAGCCATGGCTTTTTTGAGCATTTCCTCACCCTTGGCGATGGTCTCGGCTACAAAGTCTTTGTCTTTCAGTCCGCAGGCATTGATCTTAACGTTGAGAAAAGCTCCCATCACAGCCGATCTGGCACACAGCGCACCCACACCGGCATCAGTAACTGAATTGGGGTTACCCACTTCGGCCATGGCCTTGATAACTTCAAAAGAAGCCAGGGCTTTTTCCATGGTTTTATAAGGTACTTCGATGGCATAGCGTGTAGCATCCTGTATGGCCTGGGTGCGGATGGCTTTTTCCTGGTCGTTGCCCTTGGGCAGGCCGAAAGCATTCATTATTTTGTTGAAGGCATTGGTATCCTCATCCACCAGCGCCAGCAGCTCGTCCTTGATCTTCTGGCCTTTTTCGGCCCAATCCGAAAATTCTTCCCAGCGTTCGTCCCATCCGGGTTTATGTGATGACAGG
>DAOOWO010000280.1:0-3740 GCA_035371225.1 Bacteroidales bacterium
CACCATTCAGCCCAAAAATCAAGCATAACTAAATTATCTGAATTTAAAACCATTTGGTCAAAGTTGTTGTCGGTAATCTCGTGTGCCATAAAATTTATGAGTTTAATTTTTTACAAAAATAAGGATTTATCAATTAAGTTTAAATTTGATTCCGTTAATTGTTTCGAGTTCTTTTAAAAATCCGTCGCAGTTTACCTTATGCTTACGCGACAACATATCCAGCGCAATACCTTCTTCTTCGTCAACGATTTGTATTTTTAATTTCACAGGACCGGGATATGTGGTTACTAATTGTTTCATTTGATTAATAAATTGCGCTGAAACTGTTTCAAGACTGACTAAAAGTGTTACTTCTTTGGCCTTTTTTTCCATAAGACTGTAAAGCGGTTCAATCGAAACCACTTTGATTTCGTATTCAATTGGCTGGTCGGGATTTTTATCTTTATTGTTCCAGCCGCGTTGATCTATTTTCCCTGAAACAAATATGCATTTTCCAATCTCGAGCAGGTGTTTGTATTTATCATAATTCTCGCCCCATAGATTTAATTTCGTGGTGCCGGTATAGTCTTCCAGTTCAAAGTACCCGAAAGGCTTGTTGTTTTTGTTCATCTTATGCCCGGCGTTTATAATCATTCCGCCAAAGCGAATGTCTCTGCCTGCCATGGCTTTGAGGTTATCGCATTTGTCGAGGGTAAAATTGGTGAAAAACTTCAGTTCAATTTTGAAGTTGTCCAGGGGGTGACCTGACATATAAAACCCTATAATGTTTTTCTCGTGATTGAGTTTTTCAATAGTGCTCCAGGGTTCGCAAACGGGAAGTTCGGGGTCGGGGATGACGGCATCATCACTTTCGCCGAAAAGCGATTGTTGCAGGGTGTTTTGTTTGTTTTGTATGAGGGTTATGTGTTTGATAACTTTTTCAAGAAAAGTTGTGTCTTCGTTGGGCAATTTATAAAAAAACTGTGCGCGGTGAATTTCCATACTGTCGAATGCTCCGGCCATGGCGAGTGCTTCGATACTTTTTTTGTTTACTGTGCGCAAACTGACACGATTCAAAAAATCAAAAATATTTTTGAAATTCCCATGGGCTTTACGTTCATCAATAATAGAATCCACGGCAGCATTTCCCAACCCTTTGATGGCGGCCAGGCCGAAGCGTATTTCACCTTTGTTGTTTACCGTAAATTTTATCTGGCTTTCGTTCACATCTGGTCCAAGTACCTGTATGCCAAGTTTTTTACACTCATCAATTAAAAAGGTGATTTCGTCGATATTGGAAACATTGCGGCTGAGCACCGCAGCCATAAATTCATTCTGATAGTGTGCCTTCAGGTAAGCCATACGGTAAGCCGTGATGGCATAACATGCTGAGTGCGATTTGTTGAAAGCATATTGAGCAAAAGCCTGCCAATCGGACCATACTTTGTTTACTGTCGCGGCCGAAATCCCATTATCTTCACATCCCTTAAGAAACTTAGATTGTAGTTCATTCATCAGGGTTATGTTTTTCTTGCCCATGGCCTTTCGAAGCTGGTCGGCTTCTCCGCGGGTAAAGTTTCCCATCTTGCGCGAAAGTTCCATAACCTGTTCCTGATACACCGTGATACCGTATGTGTCTTTGAGGCTTCCTTCCATCAGGGGATGATCGTACACAATTTGTTCTTTGCCGAATTTTCGGCGGATATAGCTTGGGATGTTTTCCATTGGCCCAGGCCGGTAGAGGGCGTTCATGGCAATCAGGTCTTCAAAACGGTTAGGTTTCAGTTCGCGAAGGTGTTTTTTCATGCCGTCCGACTCAAACTGAAACACGGCAGTAGTGTTTCCCTTACTGAATAATTCAAAGGTCTCGGCATCTTCAAGAGGTATAGCATTTATGTCAATCTCTATGTCCTGGGAATATTTAATGTTTTCAAGGCAGTCTTTTATAATTGACAGGGTTTTCAGCCCGAGAAAGTCCATTTTAAGTAATCCGACAGATTCCACGTGGGCGCCTTCGTACTGTGTAACCATCAAATCGGAATCTTTGGAGGTGCACAAAGGAATATGGTCTATCAGGTCGTCCTTTCCGATGATAACTCCGCAGGCATGAATCCCGGTATGTCTTACCGATCCTTCGAGCTCTACGGCATATTTGATAGTTTTTGATATGAGAGGATTGGCGGATTCTTTGGCTTGTTTTAATTCTTTTGTGGCAGTGATAGCTTCTGATAAGTCTTTTACTCCGGGAGGTACGAGTTTTGCCAGCCTGTCGGCATCTGATAATGGAAGATTCTCCACCCGGGCCACGTCTCTGATGGCCATCTTTGAAGCCATGGTTCCAAAGGTGATGATTTGAGCCACCCGCGATTTTCCATATTTTTCCACCACCCAGTTGATTACTTTTTCACGGCCGTCTTCATCAAAGTCAATATCCATATCGGGCATGCTGATACGATCGGGATTAAGGAACCTCTCGAAAAGCAAGCCGTATCTGAGAGGGTCGAGATCGGTGATGCCAAGGCAAAAAACCACCACAGAACCGGCTGCCGATCCTCGCCCGGGTCCTACCCATACTCCCATTTCACGCGCGGCATTGATGAAGTCGTTGACAATGAGAAAATATCCGGCAAAATCCATCTTTTTTATTACCGACAACTCAAATTCAATGCGCTCCTTAAGTTCCCCGGTCATCTCGGGATAGCGTCTTTTGGCGCCTTCATAGGTGAGGTATTCCAGGTAGTCGTAGTTGTTGGTAAAACCTTCGGGAAGCGGAAAGTCGGGCAAAATCGGGCTCTTGTTGAGTTTGTAGTTCTCAATCTTGTCAACGATTTCCTGCGTATTTTCAATCACTTCAGGAATATCGGCAAACAAGGCTGCCATTTCTTCCGGTGTCTTTAAAAATTCCTGTTTTGTATATTTCAGCCGCTGCGGATCGCTGATCAGTTTTCCGGTATTGATACACAACAGATGGTCGTGTGCCTCGGCATCTTCCGCATTGATAAAATGAACGTCGTTGGTAGCAATAAGTTTTACATTGTGTTTGCGGGAGAGTTCTATAAGAGCCTTGTTTACAATTTGTTGCTGTGCAAACACTTCCTCGTTTATTTTGGCATCGTCCGACTTATGCCGCATCAGTTCCAGATAAAAATCCTCTCCAAAGAGGTTTTTGAAATCCTCAATTTTTTGTTCCGCTTTATCGATGTCATTATTCAGAATATGGTAAGGAACTTCTCCGGCAATACATGCTGTGGAGGCTATCAGTCCTTCGTGGTATTGCGATAGTAGTTCCCAGTCGATGCGGGGCTTGTAATAAAAACCTTCGATAAAGGCCAGCGAAATCAGTTTACACAGGTTTTTGTAACCCTGTTCGTTTTTAGCAAGAAGTATCAAGTGAAACCCCGACCTGTCGTCAGCATCAGATTTGTCGGTCCGGCCTTTGGCTGCAACATAAGTCTCGCAGCCCAATATCGGTTTTATTTCGTTTTTGGTAGCTATGTTATAAAATTCTTTAACCCCAAACATGTTGCCATGATCAGTAATGGCAATGGCTGCCATTCCTGAATTTTTAACTTTTTTTATTAGTTTTTCGATATTCGAGGCTCCGTCGAGTATGGAATATTGCGTGTGAACATGTAAATGAGTGAAATTAGCCATGATTTCTTATAAATTGCATTGCATTTTTACTTTTGTAAAATTAGGAATTTTGAAGATTTTAAATGCTGTTGTTGATAAATTAAAATAACTTTCTTTAAGCCCGCTAC
>DAOOWO010000281.1:0-3735 GCA_035371225.1 Bacteroidales bacterium
AACCTTTTTCTATAAGCAGTGGACACAAATTGGATCCCACATGTCCGCTCGCACCGGTAACAGCAATTTTCATCATATGTAATTTTGGGCGAAGGTAAATATTTTTTACTTGCAAGGCCGGGTAAAAGTTTCTGGGGGATATATCTTTTTGGGAACAGAATAAACATGGTGGAAAATAATATGTTGATAGGATGGAGCCCGGTTGATAAATACAATCGCGTGCATTTTAAATTTCCCTAAATATTTTCGTTAAATTATTTATTTCCTAAACATTTGTTTATATATTTGTGCGAGCCATTAAATAACTTTTTTTAATGGCTCGCAAGCACGCCAACCGTTATTATGAAAAGGACATTATTAGACATAACAATAATTTGTTTTTTGATTTTTGCATTTAGTTGCAAAAAAGATAAACCTATTACAGGGCATTATTATGGAACATTCAATTATGAAGTGCCACAAGGTATCGTAAAAACAGCAGAAATTGAAATAACAGAATCTAATAAAGATAAAATAATTATTAATGGTTCAGAACTAAATAAAGATAACAAAAAAATTGAAGGACATATTGCAAACCTTTCATTTTCAGCCCACGGTGTCTGGATTGTTGGGGAATGGTCTCATAAACCATGTAGCAAAACCTATTTAATAAATGGAACATTCACAGAATATTACTCTCAAGGTGGCAATGATTATCAAAACTCAGGAACATTCGAAATTAAATCAAATTAAAAATCTTTACATTTAAAACTAAAAAAATGAAGAACCTTGATCTTTTCAGTAAAAGGATTTTAGTTGTGGCATTGTCTGTATGTGCCATATTATTGTCGGCTAGTCTGTTGTTTTTGTCTATCAGCGCCGTTGATAAAGCTAATGCAAGTCCTGTATCAACATTTCCCTTGCCTGAGCCTAATTATCGTCTTTATCCTATGGGCATGGGCGATGGATATATTTATTATATATACGACGGGGGAGCTGCCTGGAGTTTCGAAAAAATAGAAGCCTCCAAAGCGGTTACTGCCGAATGGGTGAAATAAAAATACATGGCGCACGGAATTTCCTTAAAAAATCCTGTCTGATAGTAGAAGTAATACTGCACGTAAAGCTTAATTCGCCACAAAAGTCACGCAGCCACTGCATCTACTTATTGGTCAAATGTATGCCATCATCACTGATGGTAATCAAACGTTGCTTATACAGATAGCCAATAGCAATTTTAAAGGATTTTTTGCTTTGTTTAAAACTGGCATATATCTTTTCGGAAGGACTTTTATCGTTCAGAGGTAAAAAACCGTGGTTATTTTTCAGTTCGGCCAGAATTTTTTCGGCCAGGGGTTCAATTTTGTTACGGCCCGGTTCGGTCAGGCTCAGGTCAATTTTGTTATCCTCCCTGATTTTTTTTACCCATGCGGTGCATTTCATGCCTTTGGGCAGTGGCTGAAAAATTTCGCTTTTATACAACAAGCCGTGGTAGGCATTATTGACAATGGCCGTATATCCTATATCGGTTTCATGGTCAATCATAATTTCAACCATTTGGTTATCAGACAGGTCGGTGATTTCTTTTTTCAGGAATTTTTCAATTTTTGAAGAGGCGGCGATACGGTTGGTTGCTTGGTCGAGAAATACGGCAACTATGTATGATTTGCCTTCCGTCATGGTGATTTTTTGCTCGCGAAAAGGAACCAGCAGTTCTTTGGGCAGACCCCAGTCCAAAAAAGCACCCTCGGGGCGCACCGAAGCCACTTTAAGGTAAGCAAAATCGCCAACAACGGCATAAGGCTTAGTGGTGGTGGCTATTAGCCGGTCTTCGGAATCTTTGTAGATAAAAACCTCTATAGAAGTGTTGATTTTGGCGCCATTTGGAACATAGCGGGTTGGGAGCAATATTTCACCAAATTCCTGGCCGTCAAGATAAACGCCGTGGTCAACTTTTTTGACAATTTCTAAGGTGTTGTAATTACCAATAAGAAGCATAAAAGAATTTTTTTCAGTATAAAAGTACGGCAATTTTTCGAGACAGCATTAATTGAAACAACGTTTTTCAAATGTTCATGAAAGTCGGGCAGATTCCAAAAAAATAATCCTCATTTTCATTGATTCATTTAAAATATTGTTTTAATTTTGATTGCATTGTGCATGGCAATTTTTGCCCACATTCATCAACAGCCGGTGAATATGTGTGATTTTGTGTTGCCGATAAAGCGAATTATCACCAATACTATAGAATAATATTTAACAGATGACCGTAATCACGAAAATTCAGACATGATTTTACACATTAAAGGAGTGGTTTTGATAAGTTTGCTGATGGGGATTGCAACCACATCATACTCCCAGACATATGAATGGGCCGCACGTCTTGGTAATTCAAATAATGATGAGGGAACCTCCGTTGCCTTGGATTCCGCAGGACATGTATACTCAACCGGTTATTTGACTTCCACTTATGCTGCAACCGTTATCACCAAATCAGAAATTAACGGCAACTGGATATGGATTAAATTCGTCTCGGGACCGGGGAGTGCTGAAAGTGCCGGCATAGTTGTGGATTCAAAAGGCAGTGCATATATTTTAGGTGACTTTGCTTTAGGAATTGATTTTGATCCAGACACGGGTACTTATAATCTAGCTGCCGGATACGATAGGGATATTTTTCTTCTCAAGCTGAATGCTGCTGGCGACTTTGTATGGGCAAAACAATTTGGAGGGACAAGCAATGAAGAAAGCATATCCATCGCTGTGGATAAAGCTGATAATATTTATATAACCGGCATTTTCGGCGATACCGTTGATTTTGATCCCGGGCCCGGCCTCCATAATCTATCGGCTCAGACAGGCAGAATATTTGTTGCAAAATATGATTCAGGCGGCAATTACATAATGGCAGTGAACTATGGCTCGGGAGGAATGGGAGGATGCAGCAGCATTGCCGTCGATCAAGATCAGAATATTTTCACTACAGGATGGTTTTCTTCCGATATCGATATTGACCCGGACTCTGGCACATATGTACTTCCAAATGCCGGCGATTACGATTTTTACATACAAAAGTTGGATCAGTGTGGAAACTTCTCATGGGGCAAAAGTATAGGTAATTATTACAATGATGAGAGTAAATCAATTACAACGGATGCGGCTGGTAATGTTTATTTAACAGGCTATTTTGGAGGAACAGTTGACTTTGATCCGGGCCCTGGCATATATAATTTATCACCGGTTATAACACCCAGTAGTAGTATTTTCATTTTGAAACTCGACACGGCCGGCAATTTTGTCTGGGCTAAAAATATCGGAGGATCAGGCAAGGGCCTTTCTATTTCACTCGATAACACCGGAAATGTTTATACAACGGGATACTTCAGCGGAACCATTGATTTTGATCCGGGTATAGGCACATGCTATTTGGCTTGTGCAGGAGGGTTTACTGACGACATTTATATATGGAAATTAAATCCCTTCGGCGACTTTATTTTTGCGAGAAATTTGGGCGGCACCAATCAGGATCATGGCAATGCAATCGCAGTTGATATTGCTGAAGATATCTATATCACCGGATACTTCAGGTATACGGCTGATTTTAATCCTCCGGCGTCAAACACACTCACTTCGGCCGGCGGTTGGGATATGTTTCTGGCAAAATACGGCAGCACCATAGTCGGCAACGATGTTAAAGTCTCCGGAAACCTCATCAGTATTTATCCGAACCCGACCAATGGTAACATAAGCGTTGAT
>DAOOWO010000282.1:0-3732 GCA_035371225.1 Bacteroidales bacterium
AAAAGATTTACTAACCCCTACCATTGAAAAAATTATTTTTTTATCGTCTGCCATGTAATAATAAGTGTTTATACGAGTTTTGCTTAAAAAAGTTCGTTTTTGTATAAAGCAAAAATACAAATTATTAACAGACCGAATGACTCAGGTGCAAATAAGATTAAGATTGAAAAAAATATCTTGAGATTTCAAAAATCAAAGCATTGATTTTCACTATTATATTAAAATATAAGAATATTTGCTTTGATTTTTCCGGAAAATAAAAAATTCATATAATATAACCATCCTCAGGTTATTACTTCGCCATACTTTTGAAATCATCTGCGAGTAAAGCATCGGGTTTGCCGGTTCCTGTTTTATGGTCGCTGAAATATAAAGGTTTGCCATCCTTTACCGTGATAATAAACTTATAAACCATACTACTCCCGTTTTGTGTTTCTTCAGGCCCTACTTTATGAAGAATTGCGACCTTAGAATTCCCTTCACTGATGGCCTTTTCAATTTCGTCATTAGTAACAATTTTCACCGGATAAGGGTAATACATTTTAATTTTCGCCACAGTATTGACATCGGGAGCAAGGTCGCTTTTAACAAGCCAAAGTTCAAAATTTTTTATTTCAGCCGCATTATCATCCACCATCTGACGGATGTCCTTACCCTGACCTTTTTGAGTGTAACGGATAAAATAATCAATAAATTTTATCAGCACCGGGAACCTGTATTCATAGGACTCTTCATCCACCTCGGCATAAGAAACCGGCACAATACACAGCTCAGGCATCTTATTGAGGTTTTTGGAAGCATCTCCCATTGTAAGGTTGATAATTGAATAATCAACCATTTCATTTTTTCCCATCTGTGCCTGCGATACAAAAAGAAAAGAACTGCGGCTATCAACCATTTTCTTCTCAAATTCTTCGTAGGTAATCACTTCGTAAGACGTAATTTTCCATACTTCGCTGAACCCACTGCCGACAAAGGTATTGAATGCTGAAAACGGGTTGTCTTCAAGCACCACATAAGTTTTACTTTTAAGAAATGATTCGACGATTGCCTTGTCAGGGACTTTAATCTGTGCCATTAAGAAAAAAGGAAAAAAAACAAACATAAGGTGGGCTGCAAATATCTTTTTCATAACAATAATTTTTAAAAAAACGTAAATCGTTCGACAATATTTCAAAATCAATGACAAAGATACTTATCAGGTTTTTGTAGTTTTGCAAAAATTAAAAACAAAAACAATTAATATTTACCCATGAATGTACGTGAATTATTAGGCAGAGACCGGTTTGCAAAACTGCTTGGCATTGAACTTCTTGATGTTTCGGAAGGTACGGCTACATCAAAAATGGAAATCAGGGATGAGCACCTGAACGGTGTTGACATTGCCCAGGGCGGTGCCATTTTTACCCTGGCTGATTTTACTCTTGCTGCCGCAGCTAATTCGCATGGAACTATTGCAGTGGTTATTAATGCAAGTATAAATTTTATTAAAGCAGCATCACAAGGGATATTGTTTGCAAAAGCCATTGAAATATCCAGAACAAGCAAGATTGCAACCTATATCGTCAACATAACGAATACCGAAGGTGTTCTTATTGCAGAATATCACGGCACGGCATACCGCAGGGGAGAAAGCTTTTAGAGAAGGGAGAAGGCAATAGGTAAATGTTCATTGCTCAATATTCAATGTTCAAGTCTCAATGGCAAGGTGGTTGCCGTTGCGGAGAAACTGTAATTCTGAAGGTTGTAATGCTGGTTGAAACAAAAAAAACTTTTTCGCGAATGAATAAGGAAATAAATATGTCATTTCTGCATGTTGACTTCTGAAATATGAAATCATTGTCTTAACTTTGCAGTAATATTTTTCTCATGTCAAAAGATATCCTCCACGATTTAAACGAAGAACAAAAAAGAGCTGTTGAATGTATCGACGGGCCTCTGATGGTGCTGGCAGGCGCCGGATCCGGCAAAACACGGGTACTGACTTACCGTGTAGCATACCTGCTCAAACAAGGTGTCGATCCTTTTAATATATTGGCGCTGACCTTTACCAACAAGGCCGCGCGTGAAATGAAAGAACGTATCACCAAGCTCGTTGGCTCCACTGATGCCCGCAATGTCTGGATGGGAACTTTTCACTCCATTTTTGCACGCATCCTGAGGGTGGAAGGCCAGGTGCTAGGTTTCCCTCAGAATTTCACCATTTATGATACTGATGACGCCAAGAGTATCATGAAAGCCATTCTGAAAGAGCAGAATCTGGATGTAAAACAGTATCCTCCTAATTATGTGCTGCACCGCATCTCTTCGGCAAAGAACAACCTGATGTCGGCAGAAGACTACAACCGCAATGTGGAACTCACCGATTACGATAAAGCCTCCGGCAAGCCACAGTTAGGACAGTTGTTTACTATCTATAACAACAAATTGAAAAATGCCTTCGCGATGGATTTCGATGACCTGTTGTATTATACTAATCAGTTGTTGCGAGATTTTCCTGATCTATTGCTCAAATACCAGCATAAATTTACGTATATTCTTGTGGACGAGTACCAGGATACCAACTATGCGCAGTATATGATAGTAAAAAAACTGGCTGCCAACAACGAAAACATATGCGTAGTGGGAGATGACGCCCAGAGTATCTATGGTTTCCGGGGCGCCAATATCCAGAATATCCTTAACTTTAAAAGCGACTACCCCGATGCCCGCACAGTGAAACTCGAACAAAATTACCGGTCCACAAAAAACATTGTGAATGCCGCCAATAGCGTAATACAGAAGAACAAAAAACAATATTTTAAAGAAATCTGGACCGAAAACGAAGACGGCAACAAAATTGTTTTGATAAAAGCTACCTCCGACAATGAAGAAGGCGCTATGATCGCAAATTCGATTTTTGAAACCAAAATGAATTTCCAGTTGCCTAATGCTGATTTTGCCATACTATACCGTACCAACGCCCAGTCGCGTTCAATAGAAGAAGCCATGAGGCGACTCAACATCCCCTATAAGATCTATGGGGGGCTGTCTTTTTACCGGCGCAAAGAAATCAAAGACCTGTTGGCATATTTTCGGCTTATCATCAACAACCATGATGAAGAGGCCCTGTTCCGCATCATAAATTTTCCTGCGCGCGGCATTGGTGATACCACTTTGCAAAAAGTAGTGCTGGCCTCTACGGCGCTGAAAAAAAGTTCGTGGGAAATCATTGAAAACCCTCTCGCATACAACCTTCAGGTAAATGCAGGCGCCATTCAAAAGCTAAAAGATTTTGCCACCATGATCAGCAGTTTCGCCGTGCAGGTCCCCATAAAAAATGCTTTTGAAATTGCCCGGCAGATTGCCTTTAACAGCGGTATCTACAAAGAACTAAAACAGGACGAATCACCGGAAGGTGTCAGCAAGGTGGAAAACATTGACGAATTGCTGAACGCCATCAAGGAATTTACCGAAAAAGAAGTGTTATTCGCTCCCGACGGCACACCGCTTGAAAACACCATACGCACCCTCGACCTCTTTATGCAGGATATTGCCCTTCTCACCGACCAGGATACTAACGACAAAGAAGACACCGACCGTGTTTCACTGATGACCATACATCAGGCCAAAGGGTTGGAATTTCCCTATGTTTACGTTGCCGGGCTGGAAGAAAACCTGTTCCCTTCCTTGCAGGCTTTGCACAGCCGCGACGACCTGGAGGAAGAACGCCGCCTGTTTTATGTTGCCATC
>DAOOWO010000283.1:0-3714 GCA_035371225.1 Bacteroidales bacterium
TTTGTTTTTAGGTTCAATTTGCAATATGGTTGTGTATTTTTCAATAGCTTTGTTATACTGGTTGTTTTCCTGATAAAACAATGCTAAAGAATACAGCGCCTCAATACTTTTAGGATTGATATTCAGCGCATTATTAAAATAATCTATTGCCAATGGGTTATGTTTCACAGAATACATAAGCCCCAGTTGCATATAAGCATGGAAATATTCCTGATCTTTTTCCACGGCAATCTGAAAACTCTTAACCGCCTTGGCAGTATCACCCAAATCTTTGTATGCCATACCTTTGATAAAGTCGGCTTTGGCATTTAGTTTATCAATTTTGAGGGCATTTTCTGCATACTCAAAAGTTTTTTTATAATCTTTCATATAATAATGAAGCTCAGCAAGTTTCAATACAGCTTCTGCATCCCCGGGATTCATTTCGCAGGCCTTGTTAAGGGCTTCCTGACAATTTTTTAATTTCCCGGTGGCAAAATAAATATCTGACAAGGTGCGCAGATACAGTGAGTTTTTTGAATCAATGGTAATGGCTTTATTGATGTCGGAAAGGGCCTTATCGGTTTCTTTACGGTCGAGATAAATTATTGCGCGCTGATTATATAATTCGGCGCTTTTAGGGTTCTCTTCGATTTTTTTGGATATTTCTGCCAAATCAGCAGGTAAGGAGTCGGTTTTAGCATTGCCCGTTTCGGTACTTTTGTGATTACCACAGGCAAAAAGAACCAGCAATAATGCCATTACCGATAAATAACATACTTTTTTCATCCACAAATTATTAATTGTTTTCTTACTGAATAAAAGACTGACTACCACAGGTAAGTCAATCCATACACGATTATGGAATTAATCAACAGGGCAACCTTCCCGTTATTTCTACGGAAAGGTTGCTTGGTGATTTTTAATTTATTTTTTCTCTGATTTTAGTCTCCAGTTCTTCGCAAAGTTCGGGATTGTCGAGCAACAGTTGTTTCACGGCATCTCTTCCCTGTCCGAGTTTAGTTTCGTTATAACTGAACCACGAACCGCTTTTTTTAATCACCTCTTTTTCCACTCCGAGGTCAACAATTTCGCCCATTTTTGAAAATCCTTCCCCATAAATAATGTCCACTTCGGCAGTTCTGAAGGGGGGTGCTACTTTATTTTTAACCACTTTTACACGCACTCTGTTTCCGGTAACGGCATCGCCTTCTTTAATTTGCGATACTTTACGAATATCAATACGGACAGAAGAGTAGAACTTCAAGGCGTTTCCCCCGGTTGTAGTTTCGGGGTTACCAAACATCACGCCGATTTTTTCACGTAATTGGTTGATAAAGATACAGCAACAGCGTGTTTTGCTTATAGTGGCGGTGAGCTTGCGGAGCGCCTGCGACATGAGGCGGGCCTGAAGGCCCATCTTGGAATCGCCCATTTCGCCTTCTATCTCACTTTTTGGCGTTAATGCGGCTACAGAGTCGATGACAATGATATCGATAGCGCCTGAGCGAATAAGGTTTTCGGTAATTTCGAGCGCCTGTTCGCCGTTGTCGGGTTGTGAAATAAGCAGGTTTTCAATGTCCACGCCAAGTTTTCGGGCATAGAAACTATCAAAAGCATGTTCGGCATCAATAAAGGCGGCTATTCCTCCTTTTTTCTGCGACTCTGCAATAGCATGCAAGGCCAGCGTGGTTTTCCCTGATGATTCCGGCCCATAGATTTCCACCACTCTTCCTTTGGGAAATCCACCAACGCCCAAAGCGGCATCAATACCAAGAGAACCGGTGGAGATATATTCAATGTCTTCTACCGGATGGTCACCCAACTTCATAATGGCGCCTTTGCCATAGGATTTTTCAATTTTATCCAGGGTAAGCTGCAGGACTTTTAGTTTTTCTTTATTCAGCCCACTGTCTTTTTTTTCTTCTGTTTCTTTTTCTTTTGCCATAGTAATATTTTTTAAATTATTTTATTTTCAATTCATTGAGTATCTGTTCTGTATGATTGCCGGTATCCACCTTGTTAAAAACCGCTTCGATATAGCCCTTTTCGGCAATAATAAAAGTGGTGCGGTGTATTCCGTCGACACTTCGTCCCATGAATTTTTTGGGACCCCACACTCCATATAGCTTGCAAATTTTTTTATCCGTATCGGCAATAAGAGAAAAAGGCAATTGAAATTTTGTAATAAACCGTGTATGCGATTTTTCATCATCAGCGCTGATGCCAAGGATAGCAAAACCTTTATCCATAAGAAGTTTATAATTATCGCGCAGGTTGCATGCTTCGGCAGTACAACCGGCAGTATTATCCCTGGGATAAAAATACAGCACAAGTTTTTTTCCAAGGAAATCCTTAAGGCTAACTTCGCTACCATCTTGATTTTTCCCGGCAAATTCGGGAGCTTTGTCCCCTATTTTCAAAGTTTCCATACGATAATTATTCTCATACAAAATAAAGAATTTTTATTGTAAGATTTGAAGTTTGAAATAAAAAAAAACAAAAATTCTTATATAATTGTTTTTCAGCATGATAAATTATCAATCATATAAAAAAGAGCTTAGATGAAAAGCCAAAGGGATAGTCTATCATGACTACCGCATTAAAAAAAGCAGTAATTTTGTTTTTTATCTCAAATAAAGAATAAAAGCACTTATGACTATAGAAAACAAATTATTAATGCCAGATTATCTTTTTGAAGTTAGCTGGGAAGTATGCAACAAGGTTGGCGGAATTTACACAGTGATTGCCAGCAAGGCACCGGGGCTGACAAAACAACTTAAAAACAACTACCTTTTAATCGGGCCGGATGTTTGGAAAGAAACTCCGGTTAATCCAGATTTTGTTGAAGACAAATTTCTGTACAAATCGTGGAGGGAGGATTCCGAACTTAAAGGATTGAAGTTCAGAATCGGCAATTGGAATATCCCAAGCAGGCCTGTAGTTATTCTGGTTGACTTTACCCAGTATTTTGCCCAAAAAGACGATATTTTGTCGCGGCTTTGGGAAAAATACCAGGTAGATTCCTACAGTGGTCAATGGGATTATATAGAGCCCGCACTCTTTGGTATTGCTGCTTCGCGTGTTATCGAAAGTTTTTACGAGTTTCATGTGGTTTCCAGCGACCATATTGTGGCACAGTTTCATGAATGGATGACCGGTGCCGGTATCTTATCGCTGAAGGGCCGTGTACCCCAGATTGCCACGGTATTTACCACCCATGCCACCATTCTGGGTAGAAGCATAGCCGGCAGCGGCCTGCCCCTTTATGGCAAACTCACCGAATACGATAGTGAAGTACAGGCCCAGAAAATGAATGTGAAGGCCAAGTTTTCTCTTGAAAAAAATTCAGCCAAATTTTGCGATTGCTTTACCACAGTTAGCGAAATAACTGCCAAAGAATGCGCCCATTTTCTTAAAAAAGAGGTTGATGTGCTAACTCCAAATGGCTTTGACCATTCCCTTGTCCCCAATAATTCGGATTTTGACCAAAAGCGTTCCACAGCTCATGATGCCATAAAAAAAGTTACCGAAGGACTAATAAATCAGCCCCTTGACGACAATTCCGTGTTTGTGCTTAACAGCGGCCGGTACGAATTTCACAACAAAGGTATTGATCTGTTCATTGACGCATTGGGAAAACTTAACCGTGAAGGCAACCTTCCCCATACTGTTGTTGCCTGTTTATCAATACCCGCCTACCATGCAGGCCCCTCACACGAGCTGAGCCAACGT
>DAOOWO010000284.1:0-3708 GCA_035371225.1 Bacteroidales bacterium
CGGCTTTAATGCTCATAAATCTTGATGTTGAGATGTATACAGAGGAATCAAATGATCTAATATCATCTATCAGGGATGGGCTTAAAAATCATGATGGGAAAATTAAAGATATGCCGGGTCATCCCGATGATCTTTCGGTTAGTGTAACGGGTGATGCTGCGATTGTGCAGGAACAGCAACAAATCGTAAACAAGAGCATGGAAATTACTACTATTATTACAATAAGTACATCAGTTCTGTTAAATGTGCTTTACCTTCCGGTATATTCGTTGCCGTTTAATATAATTACGCTGCTTTTTTTGTATATTCTAAAGTTCAGAGTTCATAAGAATATGAAGATACAAACAGTTGTGGTTCAGGAACATTCACCTGAGAAAAATTTGTATTCACATTTGAATTTCATGAAGCGTTTTGGAAAAGATAGTCCGATACCCGTGTCGCTGCCGTTTTACGGCGAATGGTTTGTATCGCAGGGGTGTTACGGCAGTCATACTCACCGGGGCGATTGGGAACATGCCTGGGATTTCGAAATAAAGGATGATGAAGGCAGGACATTTCGAGGCTCCGGCGATTTTGTGGAGGATTATTATTGTTATGGGAAAAACATCCTGGCCCCTGCCGACGGCACTGTTGAAGAAGTTTTTGATGGCGTGGCCGACAATATTGTGGGTGAAAAAAACCTGAAACAGAATTGGGGAAATACGGTTATCATCAAGCATTCAGAGTTTCTATTTTCGCAATTAAGCCATCTTAAAAAGTCCACGGTGTGTGTCGCTCCTGGTCAAAAAATTAAAAAAGGGGACATCATCGGGAAATGCGGAAACTCAGGCCATTCTCCTTATCCGCATGTGCATTTTCAGTTACAATCTACGCCTTTTCTCGGGTCAAAGACCATAGAATATCCTTTCAGCAATTATTTTCTTAAGACAGATGGAAAATATAAACTTCAAAAAGTGCACACACCTGCTGAAGGAGATATTGTTTCCAATATCCTGACTCAGCCACTGATAAAGAATGCCCTTTGTTTGGTTCCGGGTGAGACATTTGAATTTAAATCCGAAAACAACGAAGAAGTAATACTATGGGAAGTTAAAATTGATTATTTTCTGAATAAGTATATAGAATGCACCAATACCGGATCCCGGGCATGGTTCCGCACCGAGGATTCCATGCTGTATTTTCTTCATTTTGAAGGAAACCGAAAATCTTTACTATATCATTTTTATCTTGCGGCTTTTACGGTCTGTTTTGGCAACCCGGGCGGCCTTAAAATTACTGACACTTATCCGTTAAACATGGTATATAATCCATGGCCACTTGTATGGCAGGACTTTCTGGCTCCGTTTTTTCGTTTTTATCAATGCGGTTATCGTTTACATTATCCTGAGTCCAATGATCGTTTGTCAGAATCAGAGATTGTCCTGGCTTCCGAAACAAACACCTTTACTTTGGGCCGCTTACATAAAAAATACTCACACTCTCTGCACATCAGTTCAACGGGCATTTCTGGTATAGGCTTCGATAACGGCACTGTCAAAAAATATGCAGTATGTATAAGAAAATAATAACCATAGGCTTGTTTTTTGTGCTGTGTTTTGCTGCGTCAGGCCAAACTGCTGACAATATACCGGCTATCGATCAACGAACTTTTCTGTTGTGGCAACAGAAAAACTGGAAACAACTTTTAAAAGAGGGGAATGCCGCTTTAGACAAAGGATTTGACTTTTATTTTTTGAGAGTACGTATGGGTGTGGCCTGCTACGAACAAAAGAACTATCACCTTGCAATAAAACATTTTGAAAAGGCCCGGAAATTCAACGACGAGGAGAATGATCTAAAGGAATACCTTTATTATGCCTATGTCTTTAGCGGACGACAGGCCGAAGCCCGCAAACTGGCTGCTGGGTTTGATGCCTCACTCAAAGGAAAAACCGGAACAAACCGTCATCCATTTCTGAGCGAATTGCGATTGTTGTACAATGCCGATTTTAATCATCAGAAAACCACACCCTCTAATTTTATTATTGATGTTGATTCGGTAACCTACGGTAAACAATATCTTTCAAATAATCATCATTATATTCATATGGGCTTTACACATGATATTTCCCCTGGTTTTTCAATAGATCATGGCTATAGCTTTGTCAATCAACATTATTTTTTGTATAAACACCTGGATTCATTAACCGCCGCCGAACCTGATTATGTGTCCAATGTGCATCAATACTATATTAATGGAAATATCCGGCTTGCAAAAAGTTGGTATTTGGGACTGGGTCTGCATTATATCGGGGTGCGTTATACCGTGGAGGGAAATTTGTTTGGCCGCGGCGGCAGACGGCAGGCTACGACAAAAAAAACAGATAGCGATATATCATTATTTCTTAATGTGAAAAAAGATTTTTCCTACATAAGTGTCGGAGGGGCTTTTTATTACTCCACCTTGAACAATGCTCGTCAGATACAGGCAGATGTAGGTGTGCGGACATATCCTTTGGGGAATTTAAATTTATATACCAATACAGTGTTTTCTTGGCAACATGAGAAAATATCCGGAAATGCCGGGCAAAGGGTGGTGCTTCAACAGGAAGTCGGCGGTAGAATTTTTAAGTATTTATGGCTGGAGGTATTCGGGGTTTTTGGCGACGTGCATAATTTTTTGGCACAAGACGGGCGTGTTGTATATAATAATGCCGATGTCATAAAAATAAAATGCGGTGTCAGGTTGATAATACCTGTTAATAATAAATTGCATTTCATGGCTGATTATGCGTTTTCCGGGAATGAAAGCTATTTTGAACCAACAAAATCTGATGGAACTTTTTACAATAAAAAACAATATAACAATCATTCATTAACAGGAGGTATTATATGGAATTTTTCAAAACCGGCAAAGTACTGATATTTGTTCTGCTATTGTCAGCTTTTTCAGGCGCTTCGGCACAGGAAACCATGGTAACTGCTTTTAAAGAAAGCTATACCCTGGAACAAAATGGCGCATATGCAAAGGCCATCGAGAAGTTGAAAAGCATTTATGACGAAAATTCTTATGAGATTAACCTGAGGCTTGGATGGCTTAACTACCAGGCAGGGCAGTTTTATGAATCAAAAAGTTTTTACAGCAAGGCAATAGCATTGAAACCATATGCTATCGAGCCGAAGCTGGGTATGGCTTATCCGGCTTATGCACTGGGGAAAACAGAAGAGGTTATTTCACTTTATCAAATGATACTTGAAATTGATCCTCAAAATACTATTGCAAATTACCGCATGGGCCTTCTGTATTATTACAAAGGCAGTTATGAAAAAGCTGAAAGTTATTTTGAAAAAGTAATCAATCTTTATCCCTTTGACTATGATAGCTTGATTATGTTTGCCTGGACAAAACTGAAACTGCAAAAAAACAAAGAAGCCAAAGTTTTATTCACCAAGGCGCTGTTGAATAAACCTGACGATGCCTCCGCTTTGGAAGGTTTGGGGTATATCAAGTAATAAGGGTTTGCATTTTGACTTCTTCGGGATGGTGGAGACAGGCAGTACGAAACTTCTATTCTCGATTCAGTGAGTTTTTTTTGCTGCATGATTTTTTAGATATGCAATGATGATGCATTGAAAAAAAGGCACCCTGCTCAAGCAGTATTGCCATCTTCTACAAAGCCGGTAGCTTAATCTTCCTCTAAAGTTATTGGCTGCGACTGAAACCTTTCA
>DAOOWO010000285.1:0-3691 GCA_035371225.1 Bacteroidales bacterium
CTCGTAGGCGGTTTGGGTGGAAAATATTTTTGGATACATAGCGCTGTTATACCCATGCGGCAAAGAAACCAAATCGTTGAACATATACTGTTTTGCCTTGTTCCGTTGGTAGCCGGCATAAATGTTCAGGCTGTGATGGTGTCCGATACCCGGGAAAAAAAGTATGCCCTGCACTGCCGTAATGTCTCCAAATTGCTTTCCGTCAAACGGGGTATGTTTGTATGAAAATTCCAACATCTGTCCCCAACGCGGATTAATATCGCGTAACGACCGTTTCAACACATGGTATCCAAAAAACTTGTATTCCATCGCCTGATAATAACCCGAGAAATTCCCGGCAGGATAGTTTTTTTGAGGGATTAATCTGTAAAAATTAAAATCCACCTCCGGCTGTAAAAAAATAAAATACTTGCCCCGGTTGATGTTCCAGGGAATCTTTATGCCTGCCTGCAAAAACATTATATCCCAGGTTATGGTATCCTCTTTATTAAACCTATAGGCAAACTGCATATCTATGCGGGGATACCAGCCACGGTAACTCAATTTGGCATAAACCTGCGAAACGGGCTTGTTCCATTCATGTTCATATCCGGCACTGACAATCATCGTACTTAAAAGATTTTGGGAAAGAAGCTCCACTCCGGGTTTCACAGTAGTATTATCGGCATTGACAGACACAGGCCCCCAGCTATGAATATTGAACAGGTTCAGGATTTTGGAATACGGTTTAACGGGATAGTTGCTCTTTTCTTTGTCATAAAAATCTATTACCTGCGCCCGGGATGTTTCAACAGTAAGGAAAAACTTATCTTGAGGGTTATCAGTTTTTTCAAACAGCATCCATTCTGCGGGGTCGAGGCTTGCTTTCACCGGCCTGTATCCATCGGCAGTGTAATCAGCATAAATAAGTTCTTTTCCGCTGTTATCCACGTATGGATCAGCAACTCCATATAATGCGGAAGTTACCTGAAACAATATTTTGGTTGCCGTATCCAATGCAAATATGTTACTTATTCCCGTCCAGGCTGCAACAAAATAGACATGGTTTTTGATTAATACAGGTTGTGCCATTTCATCGAAACCAGCCGTGGTGAGGTCGTGCGAAGTGCCAGCGCTGTCGAGCAGACACAGTCGTTTCCCATAACGGTTCAGGGCAATAAAGACTATCTCACGGCCAGTTTCCGACCAGGATGGTGTCATAAGAAAATCATCGTCATGCGCATGAAAACGCCTCAACACCTCGCCGGTAGCCGCATCCAGCACAACCAAAGATGATTGGCCGGTGATGCTCTGTTCAACACACACAATCTTTTTGCCTTGCCTGTCTAAAGCAGGAACGAAATAGCGCGAACGGTGGGTAAGCTGCCTGGCCCGTTTTTTTTGAATATCAAAGATTTTAATCACCGAGTAGGTTTGGTTTTCCCATCGGGGGTCATTGGCGGTTTCGGCCCACACCATTTTTGTGCCATACACGCTGAAAGAGGAGAGAGAATACTGTCCCGGGGTAAACAGCTTGTGTTCCCGCCCGGCACTGTCAATACGTACAAAGCGCGTGATGTCGTTCATGCCGGAACGAACCATGATATAGGATTTATCGCCAGCAAAAACCGGAAAATTATAGCTCGTATAAATTTTGTTTTTCGCTACAGGAATCGTTTCTGAAGCCGTCACTTTTGTTTGTATTCGCTGATGGTGCCACAAACTATCCAGTTCGTAAAAACAATATTTGTACAGTTTCACTTTGCCCATTCCGCTCACTTTTTTCAGCCCGTAATTGAAAGGGGTTACCATTAGCGGCAGTTTGCCGGCCTTATCCATAGCCCTTTCCCAGATTTCACCGGTAAAGTGTTTCCGTGCCGTAGCCACCAGTTGATAACCAAATTCATACCTGTTGGGAGTAAATGTTCTGTAAGAGCCAAAACACGCTTTGTTGTAGTTATATATTCCTTTTTCCAGTACCTGGGCACGCATTTTCATGGAGAAAGAAGGCAGCCGGCCACGCCCACTGTTGCTAAAAGCAGTTTCGGTATACACCGCATCTCCTTCCACAAACCACAGGGGCACAAAGGTACCTATCACGCCTGCTGTAATCTGTTGGCCAAAGATGTACGACAACCCTTTGGTAAGCCCCTGGTTGATTTTGCTGTACTGCACCACATGCCTGAATTCGTGCAGCATAAGCTGGTCGGCCCATGGCTGGGCATAGTCGTCCTGTCCGGGGCACATAAAAAATTCGATGCGTTTGGGCGCCCACGGCACTTCCGCGTTGGATAATATGGCACGGTTATGCAACACCACGGGCACTTTCACCGCTGCGATTTTCATATCGGCACTTAAAGGTTCATAAACCTTTTCAAAGCCGCTAGCGATATGCTGTGCCTGATCTTCTATGCCGGCAGGAAAAATTATCTTGAAATGTTCCGTTTTAATAAACTTCCATCGCACGGAGGCAGGATCCTGGCCAAGATCATAATACTGTGCCCTGGTTATAAAAGCAAGCAAAATCAGCGCAAACAAGGCACTATTTCGTATAAGCGGTTTGAGCATGGTTCTATACCGCCTGCGAAATAGTTTCCGGCCATGTATCATCATTATCGGGGGATTATTTTTCAATAATTATCTTCCCGGCTTTTGTCGCATTTTCCGTGTCCAACAGCCGGTATAAGTATATTCCATTTGCAGCGTACGGCAGACAAACCCTGAAATTACAGGCATTCACAGTGGCGCTATATACTGTTTCTCCCAGCAGATTGAGAACTTCTATTGACGAAATTTCTTTTTCAGAAGAAACATAAAAAACCTCTCCTGCAGGATTGGGAAAAATTTCAATCAGATAATCCCCTGCAAATTCCGCTGTGCCGGGGGTACACGGAAAGGCACAATAAGTAATTGCCGTATCAATGTTACCGGTATTAAAATCAACGTCTCCTCCCGAAATATCGCAAAAATCAAAAGTGCCCGACATTAATCCGGAGTTACTGGTATTGTTCGCAATGCAGAACCTTCCGGTACCATACACCGTATCTTTGTTTTGCCAGTCGTTCATCACTTCCTGCCTTCCATGATTGGTGAAGATAGCCGGGCCGGAGATAGAATCGGCGTTAAGAAAATTATGGCTGAGGGCTATCATAGCTCCGGCATTATTGGTAAGGCTTTTGCAATTATCAAAATCAGCCGCATTGATGATACCATCATTTACTATGTATCCTAGATTAAGCAGGTTAATTGTATGTATGCTCCCTGAATTATTAATATTCCCTGTTAAGCCATTAAAAAACTGCGATGCATTAATTGTACCGCTAAGACCCACATCGATTACGGCCTGATTATATAAACTGTCGGCATCAAAACTGCCTTCCACAGTAACCGTATCATCAAAAAAGGACACCCTTGCCACATCCATGGCTCCATTGATAGTGAGAAAGCCACTGCCCGAAGGGTAATTCATTGACAATCCGCGGAGGCCCGAATCGCCAGTCAGGGAACCACCCGTGTTAATAGTAATGGATCCCGAGGTGAATCCATAGTCGGTATTGAGCACAATGTGGTGATTGATAATAATAGTGCTGCCCGGTATGGGCAAGTTACCGCCCCAGGTCAATGGGTTGTTCCAGTTGCCATCGGCAACAGAAGTAACCGTTTGGGTATTAGCATTTAAACAAAAAAAAACAAAAATTAAGATCGTAAATAA
>DAOOWO010000286.1:0-3684 GCA_035371225.1 Bacteroidales bacterium
GCCGATAAAAAACCATAATCTTTTTCTGGAAGGGGTAAAACATGTTGTTGAAAAATACGGAAAAAAAATCAGGGCATTTATCGTGGGCGATGGGGAAGATAAAATTAAAGTAATGGACAAATGCCGCGAGTTGGGGCTGAGTACTGTTGATTTTACCCTGGAAAAAAGAAAAGCTGCGGTAACATTCACCTCATGGATAAAAGACGTGGACGTCGTCAATGCCGGTATGGACATTATTACGCTTACTTCGTTAAATGAAGGCACGCCGGTTAGCCTTATCGAAGCTCAGGCCTCCGGAAAACCCATCATTACAACCAATGTCGGCGGTATTGAAAATATTGTGATGCCCGGGCGCACCGCCCTGCTTTCAGACAACAGAGTGCCGGGCGACTATCAGCAAAAACTGCTTACCCTTGTCGAGGATGAACAGTTGAGAAATGAATTTAGTTTGGCCGGCTGGGAATTTGTTAATCAGAAATTTTCTTATAACAGGCTGGTATCCGACATGAATAATTTGTATAATGAATTGCTTGCGCTGTCAAATAAAACAATAAATTATTAATTTTGTAAAAAAATAATAATGAAGCGTTATATCTGGTATCTGCTTGTATTTATTTTGTTCGCCTCTGGTTGTAAGGTGTTTATGCCCCACCAGATGCTGCGGCAAGGTGATTATCCCGTGTCAGTTTTTCCTGATTCGCTCCGAAAACAAGAATATAGAATTGCCCCAAATGATATTTTGGAAATACGCATTCTGACCAACAACGGCGAAAAGATGGTTGATCCTGTGAGCGGCGACAAACTTGGCAGCCAGTTGACCTATCTGGTAGAATATGACGGGCAGATAAAACTTCCTATCTTAAACAGGATACCTATTGTAAATAAAAGCATCAGTGAAGCAGAAAAAATGCTCGAAGAGAAATTTTCAGTATACTTCAACAACCCTTTTGTTCAGATTAAAGTAACCAACAGCAGGGTTACCATTTTCCCCGGAGGCGAAGGCAGCGACCCGATGGTGGTTGTTCTCGACAATACCAATACAACCCTTTTTGAAGCCCTGGCAAAAATTGGCGGTATCAAAGACGGAAAAGCTCATAAAATAAAGCTTATCAGGGGAGATTTGCGAAAACCTGAGGTTTATTTAATCGATCTTTCAACAGTGAGAGGCATGACTGAAGCCGACCTCGTGTTGCAGGCCAACGACATCATTTATGTTGAACCGCGGGTCAAAGCGCCTCAAAAGCTGTTGGAAGCACTGGCCCCGTTTACTTCTTTATTAACTTCATTATTAATGATTTATCAGGTTTTTGTTAAAAAGTAATGGCCAAAAAGAAAAAAATATCACCAATAAATGATGAGATAGACTTAAAGCTATTCTTATATATTTTTAAGAAGAATGTGTATTTTCCTGTAGTATTTTTAACTGCTGGCCTTGTGATTGCTTTTTTGTATTTAAGATATACCCTGCCTCTTTTTGAAACATCAGCAGTTATCCAGATCGACAGAAATGATGAAGCCAGAAGCATGTTTGGCCTTACCGGTTCTTTCGAAGAAGATAACTTCATGGCCAAGAAAGTTGAACTAATCCGTTCAGCAGTTTTTCTGCAAAGAGTTGCTGAGAAATTACCCCTTACCGAATCCTATTTCGAAAAAGGAACCATCCTGGATTATGAACAATTTCAAACATCTCCGTACCGGGTGGAATTCAATATTAAATCCAACTCAATATATGGGGTCCCCATATTTGTGGAGTTTGAGGATAATGCAAAGTGTATTCTGAGATATGAAAGAGAAAAAGGTAAAGAGCAAAAATTGGAAATTCCGCTGACCTCCAAAGCCGTGTTCCCCGAAGTTGACATTTCTCTGACTAATATTAATTATTCGCGGCTTGATGAAGAACGGCAATTTCTTAGTGAAAAAAAATATTATTTTATCATCAACGATCCCGACCAGATAATTCCGCAGATTGTCGCGAAACTTAATGTGGAGCCGTTGAACCAGGCTGGTAATACCATAATGATACGATATCAGGATAATTGTGCGGAAAAAGCTGCTGCAATCGTTAATACTATTGCAGAAGAATTTAAAAGTTACGATATTGAAAAACAGGCGGAAAGTGCCAATAAAATGCTCGAATTTATCGATTCGAGAATGGATATCATCTATGATACGCTGGTGAAATCGCAGGAGGATATTATTAAATTTAAGAAAACTTACGGCATTGATTCTACGGCAACAAACAACTTGTTGCCATCGATGACTTCCAGGCTCAACGATTATCAAAACCAATTGGTTGAGATAGAGTTGGAATCCAATAAGTTGCAGGAGATAGAAAAAAATATTAAAGTGTCCAATAACTCTGATTTGACAAGGCTGATAGTATTAACTTCAGGCAGTGATTTCAGAGGATCCATCTCCTCGCTGCTCACTTCCTTACAGGGGATGATTATTACCCGCGAAAAACTTCTCTATGACCTTACCGAAAACAGCGGACAGATAAAAGAATTGGACTATCAGATCGCCTTGCAAAAAAAACTGATAACTGAAAGTATTGAATATCTCAATATTAATCTTAACGAACGAAAAAAAGAAATCGAAGAAAAAATTGTGATGTATCAGGGTAAACTTGGCGTGGATGGCGATAGTTATAACCCTGTGGATTTGGCAAGTCTTGAACGTATTTCCAAAATTAACGAATCCTATTACACCCAGCTCGTAAACAAAAAGGCCGAATTTCAGCTTGCCAAAGCCGGATATGTTTCACAAAATGTGATATTACAGCGGTCTGCTGTTCCCACCCAACCAATTTCTCCCATTAGAAATACCATATATATCATAGCCATTGCCTTGTCGTTGTTTTTGGGGATGGCAATAATTGTCGTTCGCTATGTGTTGTTTAACAATATCCTTAGTCTTAACGATATATTCAAATATACCGAAATCTCTGTTATCGGATTGGTGCCGCGATATCCTTTAAAAATCCCTGTATCACAACTGATTGTTGATGAACACCCCCGTTCTTTAATTGCGGAAGCATTGCGTTCAATCAGAACCAACCTGCAGTTTTTGAATAATGAAATAGGACCTAAGATTATCGCCTTTTCTTCCACTATTTCCGGTGAAGGCAAAACATTTGTTGCCATCAATCTGGCCGGTGTCATTGCTTTTTCAGATAAAAAAGTGGTGGTAATCGATCTGGATTTGCGAAAACCCAAGATACATATTGGCTTTGGTGTGGACAACCATAAAGGGATGAGCACTATACTTTCGCACAAAACTGAAATTGATGAGTGTATAAAACACAGTTCTATAAAAAATCTGGATTTTATCACGGCAGGGCCTGTTCCCCCCAATCCCTCCGAATTGATTTTTAGTCAGGATACCGACGAAGTGCTGAAATATCTCCAGACGAAATATGATTTCATAATCATTGACAACCCGCCCGTAGGGCTGGTTACTGATGGCATTAAAGCTTTGTCGATTGCCGATTATCCACTTTATGTCATCAAGGCCAATTATTCAAAAAAATACTATATCCTCGACCTGGAACGAATGGTGGAAGATAGTAAGATTAAAAAAATATCCATCGTATTAAATGCAGCAGAACCTGTTAACAATACTTACAAATACGGAAAAAAATACAGTTCGAAAAACAAAGGCTACGGCTACGGTTATGGCTATGGT
>DAOOWO010000287.1:0-3667 GCA_035371225.1 Bacteroidales bacterium
ATGACTATTCCGGAGCAAAGTATGCCACCATTCCGGAGTAAACTATGCCAGTGATTCCGGAGCAAAGTATGCCACTTTTTTGGAATAAAATTGAGCCCAAAAAGGCGTAAAAATTTTGCTTCTGGATTAAAATAAGTCGGAAAATATCCGCCGTTGCGGACCAGCTTTTTAGCCTAAGCTGTTATATCTCCCTCAACCCCTATTTTATCCTTCTTAGAATATTCACTTCCTCGTTGCTCAAAAAACGATATTTTCCGCGGGGGAGGTCTTTTTTGGTCAGTCCGGCAAACACCACCCTGTCCAGTTTCACTACTTCATAGCCCAGACTTTCAAAAATGCGGCGTACGATGCGGTTTTTGCCCGAATGGAGTTCGAGGCCTATTTCTTTTTTACTCTCGCCATAAGCGATGGCATCCACTTTAATGAGGCCGTCTTCCAGTTCTATGCCTTCCATAATTTTTTCCATATCACTTTTCTGGAGAGGTTTGTCCAGTTCGGCTTTGTACACTTTTTCCACCAGGTGGCTGGGATGGGTAAGTTTTTTGGCGAGTTCGCCGTCGTTGGTGAATAACAATAGTCCGGATGTATTTTTATCAAGGCGGCCTACCGGGTAGATTCTTTCGGGGCAGGCATCTTTAATGATTTCCATCACGGTTTGGCGTTCCTGCGGATCGTCGGTAGTGGTGATGTATCCTTTGGGCTTGTTGAGCAGCAAGTACTGGTGGCGTTCACTGTGCAGCACCTGGTCGTTGAATTTCACCACATCGCTGGGCATTACTTTGGTTCCGAGCTGTGTGACGATTTTTCCGTTGATGGTGATTACGCCGGTTTCTATCAGGGTATCTGCTTCGCGCCGCGAACAAATGCCTGCATTGGAGATAAATTTGTTTAACCTGATACCGTTGGTTTCAGCCAGGGGGCGGAACGAACGGCGTTTTTCGTAGGTATTGTCTTTTACAAAAATTTCAGTATTATGAAACTCGCGTTTTTTGCCCTCATAAGTCCTGTGTTTGGGAATGCGCTGTCTTTTATTTTTTGTAGAAAAACTTTTGTCGGATGTGCTTTCGTGGGCATCAGTCTGGTTTTCGGAATAGGAGGCCCTGTCTTCGTTACTTTTTTTGTGGAAATTGCGGTCGCCGTATCTTTTATCTGCCGGAGCATCTTTCCGTTTCCGTGAAAAAGGTTTTTCGTCAAAAGACCGTTGATCCCGTTTTTTGTATTCTCTTTTATCCGAAAATTTTTTGTCGGAATAATTCCCGCGGTCGCCAAATTTTTTGTCTGAAGGAGCATCCTTACGTTTTCGTGCATAAGGTTTTTCATCAAAAGATTTTTTGTCTCTTTTTTCGTAGTCACCTTTTTCCGTATATTTTTTGTCGGCGTATTTGTTTCGGTCGCCGTATCTTTTTTCTGCCGGTTCATCCTTGCGTTTCCGTGCAATGGGTTTTTCATCAAAAGACCTTTGGTCCCGTTTTTTGTAATCCTTTTTATCAGAAAAAGATTTTTTTTCGTAATCGCTTTTTTTGCGATATGCAGGTTTCTCTGTCATATCGCTGTCTTTATCCCTGTCGGTTTTGTATTTTTTTTCAAAAGTCCTATGATCGGATTTTTTTTCAAAAGTTTTTTTGACCCGGGGTTTCCGGCCTTCCTTCTGTGATGAATTTTTTTTTGTGGGTAAACTGCCGGATTTTTTCATGGTTCAGGTTTTTCAAAGAGTTGGATAAAAAGCATCTTCAATGTGATTGATATGCACGGGTTGCGACGGCAAAATTACGGAAATTATGTCAAAGCGGGCCTCTTTGGTACAATTATTTTTATCGATATAAGCATTGGCGGCACGGATCAGAAAGCGTTGTTTCTTTTTGGTGACGGCTTCTTCGGGTTCACCATAAATGATGTTGCTCCGGGTTTTTACTTCCACAAAAACAAGGCGAGTATCGGTTTCGGCAACGATATCCAGCTCGTCTTTGCCATAACGCCAGTTTCGGGCCAGTATTCTGTAGCCTTTATCAGCCAGAAACTGCGCCACCAGGTCTTCTCCCTCTTTACCCAGGTCATTATGTTCGGCCATGAGAAAAATTTTTATCAAAAATAAAGTATTTCGACATAAAATACTGTTGTAAATGTTATTTCCGAAATAATCACGTTATTATTTAATGTTGTTACAAAATCTTGTTTACTTTGCCCTATGAAATGGCGTTTTTTTATATTGGTTGGTGTGCTATCAGCATGCAGCCTGCTTGCGAATGCACAATATGTGGTATCCGGCAAAGTAACTGATTCGGTGACAGGTGCCCCACTTGCGTTTGTCAACATACAGGTCAATCATGCCGATTATGGCGGAAGCACCGATATCGACGGCAAGTTTTCTGTTTCATCCAGGGCATCTATACAATCTTTGACTTTTTCCTATGTTGGTTATCATTCATTGACAACCGCGGTTGATCCCAAAGCAAAATCACTGAAAGCGGTAATGAAACGCAAAAACATTGAGTTGAGCGAGGTGGTAATCTTTCCGGGAGAAAATCCCGCCCATGCCATTATTCGTAAGGTTCAGGGAAACAGGAAACTCAATGATCCTGAAAACATACCATCGTTCAGTTATAAGTGTTACAACAAGGTAGTGGCCGATTGGTATCTTGATAAAACCAAATATTCCATCAGTGATAATACCGGGCCGAAACTCAAAGTCGACAGTACTTACCTGCGCCTGAGCAAGCTCGCCGAAGAACAGTATATTATGATGATGGAGTCGTATTCTGAACGTATTTACAGTAATGGGAAAAGCCAGGAAAAAGTTTTAGGAACAAAAGTTTCGGGATTTTCCGACCCAAAATTTTCTTCGTTGGCCACCGATATTCAGCCATTTTCTTTTTACACCGATTTTATTTCTTTGTCGGTTACCGACGTTAAAGATTACCTCAATCCGATTAGCAACGGCAGTATCGGCCGTTATAGTTTTTTGCTTGAAGACACACTATATAGTGGCGCTGACAGCATCTTTGTGATTTCGTTCGGGCCGATGAAAGGGAAAAATTTCAATGCATTGAAAGGGGTGCTATATATTAATTCAAATCGTTATGCCATTCAGAATGTAATAGCCCAGCCGGCGGAAGAGGGCTTGTGGTCAATAAAAATTCAGCAGATGTATGTTTTTACTGACAATAAATACTGGTTTCCGCAGCAGTTGAACTATGACTGGTTGTTGCCCAATTACCCTTCGGAAAAGGTGGGGGTGGTGATGCGCGGAAGGAGCTATATTTCGGAGATAACCTTCGATACCGTTCATAAAAGCAACGATTTTGGTCCGAGCAACATTGTCATTGATGATGCGGCCGGAAAAAAAGATGACAACTACTGGAAAGTGCACCGGCAGGATACGCTTACGCATAAAGAACAGCAGACCTATCAGAAAATTGATTCCATAGGCAAAAAAAAGAACTTTGATTATTATTCATTTGCGCTCGATAAAATTCTTGAAGGTTATGTTCCTGTGAGTTTTTTGGATTTTTCGCTGTCACATCTTTTTAATTACAATAGCATTGAAGGAATAAGGGTGGGGCTGGGCTTGCGCACCAACGAAAAAATGTGCCGTTGGTTAACTGTCAGCGCTTTTGGAGGCTATGGTTTTTGGGATAAGCAATTTAAGTATGGTGGCGGACTGAAGTTC
>DAOOWO010000288.1:0-3660 GCA_035371225.1 Bacteroidales bacterium
ATTTTGAAGCCGAAACCATCGTGGTGTTCAACTCCATCACCGAGATTTTCATGGCCACGTTTATTACCAGTGTTTTTCCGGCTTTGGCACTGATTTTCTGCGTGTACTTTTGGTAGCCTACACAGGAAAACATCAGGGTGTAGTCGCCGGGTGTTACCTCAAATTGATAGTTGCCGTCCATATCGCTCAGCGTTCCTTTTTGCTGATCTTTTACACCGATGCTGGCAAAAGGAATGGGGTTGCCTTCGTCCTCTTCGGTAACAACACCTTTAATGATGGCCTTTTGTGAAAAAACTACAGCAGGAAAAGTCAATCCTGCCGTAAAAAATAGAAGTAGAAAAAAATGTTTTATCGTGCGAAATGTCATGGGTGAAAATTTAGTTTTTCTTTCGCCTGCTAATACAACTCAACGTTGTAGTATTTATTTTATATACACTTTTTGGCTGAACTTTCGACCATCTTCGGTGTTGGCAGATACAACATAGATACCGCTTTTAAACTGATCTAATCCTATAAAATGTTGTACTGCCTGTGCCGTGATTTGTGTCTTGTAAATCAACTGGCCGCTCATGTTGTACATTTCGATTTTTGAGGTACGGGGCTGATCAAATGATAAGTCAATGATGATGTCGTTGTCGTCGGTAAATACAAAAAAGTTTTCCGAAGGATCGATGGTTGAATTTCCATTGGAGGATGATCCGCTGTAAACCAGCGAAAGGTCGTCGATATAAAGACTGTCTCCGCCTGAGCCGCCGCCCGGGGTTTTATTTGTGGTAAATGTTATCAAAATATAATCCGGCGAAGTGGCGGGTCCCGGATATGCGAATGGAATGCTGAAGCGCTGCCATTGACCATCAGTGGATGAAAAATGGATGGTAGCTTCTCCAACCAGATGGCTGGGAGCATTCGCGTCGGAGGTGCTGGGATCACGATAATCGTAATTATCATGGATGACAGCTCTCATACGGGCCGAATCTCCGGAAGCACTGACCGGTTTAAATTTTGCCCAGAAAACTATGGAATCCGGATGTGCATTCAGGGCTTCGCTGAGGGCGGTATCAGCAGTGCGGGTGATATTGTAGTTGCTGGGATCATTAGCGGTCGAACTGCCCATATTCAGTTGGCCGGTGGTTACATTACCGTTGGCAACAACCGAAAGTATGGTTCTTGACCAGATAAGGCAACTATAATTACCTGTCGATCCCGGCCTGGTTACCGTTGAACGCTTTATCTGCTGCTGTGCAAATGTTAGTAAAAAAGCATCCCCGGAGGCCGATTTAAAAGAATTCCACTGTGCTGGTTCTTCGGTATTGTTGCCAACATCTTTCCAGGTTTCAAAACCCGAATTGCCTAGCTGCGTTTGTGCTTTAACCGACGATGATGCGCCAAAAATAAATAATCCTGCAAATAATAATGTTAATAAGCTTATTTTTTTCATAGTTGTGTTGATTAATTATGGTTGTTAAAATCGGGGGCAAAATTACAAAAAAATAAAATACGCACAACCGCGGGGGATTTGTTAAATGGTTAGCCCTTGCTTTTCGTTCGTAAAACATTGTAAATTATATGTTTTGTAAGGGTGAAACGTAAAAAAAATAAATAATTTAACAAAATCGTACAGCATGATAATAAATGAAATATATTTGTTATCGCCATTAAAAATACCACCATGCTAATAAAAACTTATGGAAGTGCCATTCTGGGAATTGATGCTATAACGATTACCGTTGAGGTAAATATCGATGCCGGGGTTCAGTTCTTTATGGTTGGCCTGCCCGACAGTGCGGTGAAAGAGAGTCAGCACCGCATCGTGGCATCTTTCAAAAACAGCGGTTTTAACTATCCCGGAAAAAGGATTGTAATCAATATGGCTCCAGCCGATATTAAGAAAGAAGGCTCTGCCTACGACCTGACCATCGCGCTTGGCATACTGGCGGCTTCCGATCAGTTAAAATCCGATGAGTTGGGCAAGTATATTATCATGGGCGAACTCTCGCTCGATGGCAGCCTACAGCCAATAAAAGGCGCCTTACCCATCGCCATTGAAGCCCGCAAACAAGGTTTCAAAGGCTTTATTTTGCCCGAAGAAAATGCCAGAGAAGCGGCCATTGTAAACAATCTGGATGTGATAGGAGTGCAATCGCTGCGGCAGGTGGTGGATTTTTTGAATGGCGATATTCAGTTAGAGCCAATAGCCGTTAACACCCGCGACGAATTTTTTACCCGTCTGAACGAGTATGAATTTGATTTTGCCGATGTCAAAGGACAGGAGAATATCAAGCGTGCCCTGGAGATTGCGGCAGCCGGCGGCCATAATGTCATTTTTATAGGCCCTCCGGGCGCGGGCAAAACCATGCTGGCAAAGCGATTACCTTCTATTTTGCCTCCACTGAATCTTCACGAAGCGCTGGAGACAACCAAGATACATTCCGTTTCGGGGAAACTGGCCAAAAACTCTGCCCTCATTTCTGTCCGGCCTTTCCGGGCGCCGCACCATACCATCAGTGATGTGGCTTTGGTGGGTGGCGGCAGTTTTCCCCAGCCTGGCGAAATCTCTCTTGCCCATAATGGCGTGTTGTTTCTGGACGAACTGCCCGAGTTTAAAAGAACAGTGCTGGAAGTGCTGCGCCAACCGGTGGAAGACCGGGTGGTTACAATATCAAGGGCTAAATTTACCGTGGAATACCCTGCCAGCTTTATGCTGGTTGCAGCTATGAATCCCTGTCCCTGCGGGTATTACAACCACCCCGAAAAAGAATGCGTGTGCGGGCCGGGAATCGTGCAGAAATATCTGAATAAAGTGTCGGGGCCTTTGTTGGATCGCATTGACATCCACGTGGAGGTTACACCCGTACCCTTCAAAGAACTGAGCAAGGCCCAGGCTTCTGAAAAAAGCGAAGTTATTAGAGAGCGTGTGGTAATGGCCCGCCGGATACAGGAAACCCGATTTAGCGGGATGCAAGGCGTTTATTGCAACGCGCAGATGAAGACCAAACACTTGCAGACTTATTGTGCCATCAGCGATACCGGCTTGACCTTACTGAAAAATGCGATGGAAAAACTGAGTTTATCGGCCCGTGCCTATGATCGTATCCTGAAGGTTGCCCGCACTATTGCCGATTTGGATAATTCCCCTGAAATACAAAACCATCACCTGGCCGAAGCCATACAGTACCGTAGCCTTGACAGAGAGAACTGGGCGGGGTGAAAATTTTGTATTAATTTTTTTTGCTAATGGAATATTAATAAAACACATATTGAAAAAATATAAAAAGTATTGTTTTTATTTGTTTTTAGATTATATTTGTATTTGTAAAAATAATTATTTTATTTCGGCTCCAAGTTTATATTTTTTTTCTCTTTGCTTTTTGTGTAACTGAAGCAGTAAAACAATGTTTAACTAAAAATTTAAAAAACATGAAAAAGTTGATTTATTTTTTTGAATTTTTATTGATGATTACGTCATGTAAAAAAAATACACAGCAAAATGCAGTAATTGTTAATGCTTCTAAAGATTTAATTAAAGAAATGAATTTCTATGAACCAGATGTTTCTCAGATTGACATGATGGTAAGTAGTTTTCAAAAAGAAAAAATTGCATATCAGGAACATAAATTGGGTTTAAAGGATTTAGTAATTATTGGAGATAGACCTATAGAT
>DAOOWO010000289.1:0-3653 GCA_035371225.1 Bacteroidales bacterium
TGTCATCATCGAGTTTTATGGACGGTATGCTTTTTCCATATTTGCAGACAAGCATTTGTTCGATCGCCTTACGCCAATGTTTATAATACGCACTTTTATCGTACCGCGAAAAACCCAAATTTGGGGCGCATCCTTTTACCAGCAAGCCATGCTTAATAACCAGGCCGTAATGATTTACAAAAACATTTTTCAGCTCCTTAACTTTTAGGTCGACTGTTTTGTATTTAAAGTCGGGCTTGAACAAATGAGCCCATTCCTTCTGAAAATTAACCGGTAATTTGTAGTTTATGTCAATAGCACTTTTCATCAGGCGCTCATTTTTCTTTTTGCCGCTTTAAACAGTCTGCCAAATATAGGAAAATTGTACAAGCACATCACAAAGAGCGGCTTATTTGTTTTTCCGTTGTAGCCTTTAGGATACAAAAAGAAAGATCTGAAAGCATGTGCATACATTTTTGAGATGCTGTGATTTTGGTCTGATTTTACTGCCAGGTGGTAATGGCACATACTCAGGAGGCGGTTTTTTGATGCTGTGGGCAGCAGTTTGCGCAAGGCGGGCTTTTTAAAAATATAGCGGAAAAATGACAACTCTTTTTCGTATCTTTTTACATCCCCCAGGGTGTATGAATCTTCATAAAGACAGTAAACATTCGTATATTCAGGGATATGAGCAACCGGATACTTAGCGGCAATATGAAGCCAAAGATCCAGGTCTTCTAATCCCGGGATGTTCACATCAAATTTTAATTCATCCAATATTGTTTTTTCTATGCATACCCGTGCCGGATTCGGAGTGTATTTAAGGAGGTATGCAAAAACATTTTGCCGGCCTAATTCGGGGACGGGTTTTTTTTCTGTTTCACCTTCGGGCAGTTTCAGGTAGCTGTTGGTGAAAAGCATGGCTTTCGGCTGGCTTAACCGTACAAGATTATTATAAAAAGTCTGCAAATGATCTGGTAAAAAAACATCGTCGCTGTCGAGAAAGCAGATGTATTTTCCTTCTGCAGCATCAAAGCCTTTGTTTCTTGATACACAGCGTTCGCTGTTCACCTCGTTCTTTAGTATTTTTTTATTGGGCAGGTCATATTTCAGGGCAACCTCCAATGAATTATCGGTAGATGCATCGTCGACAATGATGACCTCGAAATCCTGAAAGGTCTGCCTTTTTAATGAATCCAGGGCCTGGGACAAAACTTTTTCCCTGTTATAAAGCGGTATTATAATTGAAAAATATGGCATAGCTGTGATGGTGCAAAAGTACCTGTTTATAACAGTTTTTTTAAATAATACAGTGAATTTTTCAGCCCCAGATAACCGGATAGCTTAATAATACGCAAAGCTAATTTATTTTTGTTTTTACGTGACAGCACCTGTTCAAGTATTTCAAGCAGTGCTTTTTGGATTCTATTTATGAAATATTCATAAAAATCTTTGTCATTTCTTTGTTTATAAAATTTCATCAGTTCAACGGATGTTGAAAGTGATTTGATCATTTTTTCAATTCCTGTTTTCATTGAAAAGACGCCGGATTCGCTAACCCGGTAACAGCTTGGCGAAATATGGCCCAGATAAGCTCCGCTGCCGTAATTGCCAAGCAACGAGGTGAGAAACGTATCGCCGTTATACACCCTGAAATAATTTTCGGGATATTGGTCTATAAGATTTCTGAAACACATGGTATATGTTAAGATCCAGATTCCTGTTTTCAACTCTTCGCTGCTGAAATTTTTTTTTCTGATTTCGGGCAGCATGGATTGCTCAATAATATTTTTATCGGCATCCACTTTACAGGCATCATGATAGGTGATGGAAACCCCGGGGTTCTGTTCCATAAAATCCACGTGTTTTTGCAGCTTATACGGGTCGGTCCAGTAGTCGTCGCCCTCACAAAGTGCAATATATTTTCCCCTGGCAGCCATCCTGCAGCGGCGTATGTTTCCCATCATCCCGAAATTTTCATCGGCTGTTATCACCCTGATTTTTTCGGGGTGTTTTTTTGCATATTCAAACACTATTTCGCGGGTGCCGTCCGTGCTGCAGTCTTCGCCAATGAGGTATTCAAAAGGGAAATTGGTTTTTTGCATCAGCACTCCCTCAATGCAGTCGCGGATGTAAGGCGCATGCTGATAAGTGATGGTTTGCACCTGTACCACAGGGGAGGGTATGGCTTGGCGAACATTATTTGGCAGTTCGTATGACCCGGTAAGTATTTTTTTAATTTTTCTTTTAGGTATCAATGATCTGTTATTTTATTAATATGCAAAAGTAGTGTTTTTTGATTATGTGGAGGGCAGATGGCAAAGGGAAGGGGCCTCTGCATATTCGTGTTATAAAAGTGTTTTTCTGAAATTAGTTATCTGAGAACTTAATATCAGCAATGCCAAGAACAACTCGCTCCAGGTTTTATAATCGATAAGGTTTCTTCTTTCAAATATTATAAAAATATTTGCACATTAAAATATTTATTTCTTTGCAATAACCATGTATTTAGCAAAATCCTTATCAGAAAACAAATCGCTACCTTCTGCGATATTATTTGAAATACTTAAAGCAACTACATGTAATTGTTCAGTAAATCTATATAACCTTCCCTGGTCAAATTCTCTGCGGTGTCAAACATTTTGTCAGCAATAAAATTCTATTTTGTCTTGCCGAATTGCTAAACTCTCAAATAAGAATTTTTTAAAGTATCCGTTATTTTGATATTATTTCCATATATTCAACTTTTTGCTTTCTACTCCATGATTTTCGCTACTCGCTAAATTACTAAATTTCAACCAGGTCTGAAACGACACAATTATTAGTTGAAACATAGGCACTGCCCCACGAAAGACCAACGCCAAAGCCACACATTAGTAGCTGAAGTTTTTTATTTTCCATGGGTTCTTTCAGGTTGGTAACCATCAGAAGTGGGATGGTGGCACAACTGGTGTTGCCAAAATCTTTGATGTTGTAAGGTACTTTTTCTTCGGGGACCTTTAGCTTTTTGCGGATTTTTTCCACCATAAACCGGTTGGCCTGGTGAAAAAGAAAATAGTCCGGGGATTCGATATTCAGATTAAAATTTTCAATAAGCTTGTTAATCGACTGCGGTGCCCTGGTGATGCCAAAAGAGAACACTTCCATGCCGTCTAAGCGTTCGTGCAGACGCGAACACCGTATGCCGGGTCCCAGCTCTTCCATTTTAAAGGAATCGGGGGTTGCGGGGTTGCGACAGCCTCCGTCGGGCAGGATGATGGCCTGATAGCCGCTGCCGTCGGTACCAAGGTGGAAAAACATGTCGTCGGCCGTTTCATCCCACTCCAGGGCTGTGGCGGTGCCCCCGTCGGCAAACAGGGGATAGGCGCTCTTGTCTTCATAACTGGCATATAACGATTGGGTGTTGCCGGCCAGAAGCAGGGTTTTTTTTATTGTTCCTGCGGCCATCAGCGAGGCGGCTACATTTAGTCCATGGATATATCCCGAACCCCCCACCGTAATATCCAGTGTCATACATTCTCTGGATAATCCCAGCCTTTGTTGCAGTATGCACGAGGTGGCGGGCAGCTTATAGTCGGCGGTGTGCGAAACAAAAACCAGCAAATCTATTTCTTCGCGATTCCAGCCGAGGTCTTGTATGATTTGGTCGGCAGCGGCATAACACAAGTCGGAGG
>DAOOWO010000290.1:0-3616 GCA_035371225.1 Bacteroidales bacterium
CGACATAAATGATGTCTGGATTTTTTTTTGCTTTGTAAAAATCGCTGTTTCAATGAAAAAATCATCATATACAAAATGATTTAATGTTTTTTGGTTACAAGGATATCTAACAATAAAGCATCAAGTAATGGTTTTATTTTTTACATTTGAAAACTTTTTTTCAGGCAGAAATACATTAGCACCTGCATATTTGTCAACTGCCCAGCAACTAAATTATTGGATTTTTGAAAAACAACTTTGATAATGAGAATATTACTAATTAGCCCCGGAACACCTGAAGAAATTGATAATAAAATTATCCGCAGCATACCCTATCTGAATGCGAAAGCCTTTATAGCCCCTCATGCTGTTGCCACAGTGGCTGCCCTCACACCCGAGGAACATGATGTGGTAATACATGACGAATACATCCGCGGGCCTTCGGAGGATTATTTCCGGGAAAAAAATTTTGATATTATCGGCATTTCCATCACCTCCAACCAGTTGAAACGCAGCCTCGAAATAGCGCAGGCCTGTAAAAAATATTGCCCTGACTCTTTAGTGGTTGTCGGGGGTATAGGAGTGGAGATGCTTATTTATAAGCAGAAAGAAACTATTGATGTAGTTTTTCACGGCGAAGCGGAAGAAACATGGCCAAGATTTTTGGAAGACTATAAAAACAGAACACATCAGAAAGTCTATAAAAGTGTTATCAAGCCCGACATGACCAAAGTGCCGCCGCCACGCTGGGAACTTATCAAAGAAGACATACAACTGTATAACTCCGTTTCGCTGCAGACCACACGGGGGTGCCCCTTTGACTGCAGTTTTTGTGATGTGATATACACTTACGGACGCAAACCCCGGAGCAAAACCATTGAGCAGGTGATTGACGAAATAAAAAAACTCCACAGCCTGGGGGTACAGATGGTTTTTATTGCCGACGACAACTTTGCCGGTGATAAAAAATATGTCAAAGAACTTTTGCGCAGGATGATAGCGCTGAATAATTCTTTCAAAACCCCTATAGGCTTTTTCACCCAGATAGATATCACTATTGCCAATGATGACGAACTGCTGACCTTGCTGGCCGACGCCAATTTTTACAACCTGATGATCGGCATCGAATCGGTGAATCAGGAAGCCCTGAAAGACATGAACAAAAAGCAGAACCTTGGCGTTTCTGCCGTGGAGGCTATCAAAAAAATTCAGTCGTACGGGATGGTGGTTTTAGCCCATATGATTATTGGCAACGAATCGGATGATATGACCGTATTTAAAAAAACAGCGGACTTTGTAAAGGATGCCGACATCATTTTCCATATCTGCCATCCTCTGGCGGCGCCTCCGGGCACCAAGATGTGGTACGACTATAAACGCCAGGGCCGCGTCATACAGAATGAACCCGACGAAACCAGCGACAAAATGGACATCATTTCCAATATTATTCCGAAGCAGATAAGCCGTCAGGAGCTGTTTCTGGGACTTGCCGACTATTGGGACGATATTTACGAAGCCGAAAAGTTCAAAGAAAGGGCGGTGTCGTTTATCCGCAATATTAATCGCCGCCCGGACATTAAAACGCCCGGATTTTCAATGATGTGGGCCATGCGAAAGATGATGGCCGGCGTATTCCGATATTTCTTCATCAGCGCCGAAAAAATACACCGGAAGACATCTATGCATATCTTGAAATCGGCCAGGAAAAACCTTGGCTACATGATGCCGAAAATTGTTTATGTTTATACTTTTTATCTGATTGACCTGAAACGCTCGCAATACGATGCCATGGTAGCCCGCGAACATGCCCGCTGGGAAAGGGACCATCCCGAAAAAATTCAGATCGACACTTCGGAGATTCCTGTGAACGAAAAAATTCGCGAACATGCTTCAGCGCTTATCCCAGTTTCTTATGAATATATTTGGAACAAATCCCGCAAAAAGGAAGTGCTCTACAAAGCTGTTCATGCGGCGCTGCTTGAGTTCAGCGACCGGTTCGGGAAGGATTTTGAGGCGCCGGATGAGTTTTATCTTGAGCAGATGCGCATTGCCAGCGAAAGGGTGTTGCCTGCAATTATGGAAGCGGGATTTCTTTGTGCTGACGAACTGCCCGAAAAGCAGCCGGGAGGTTTTACCCGCGAGATACTGGATGCCCTCGACAATGCGGTTCGGTACCGCACTATATATGGATAAACTTTAAAATTATTATGGCCGACAGCACCTGCAATATCTTGAAAATAGTTAAAATGGCTAAACGGTGGGGGCTCGACTGGTTTATCCTGGCTCTTATTGGCGTGATATTGCTTGCTTATTTCTGGCCGCATATTGGGGCTAAAGACTCTGTTATCCCGCTTACACAAATTGCCACATACGGTATTTCGGTGGTGTTCTTTTTTTATGGGCTGAAGCTAAGCCCGCAAAAAGTCAGAACCGGCCTGAGCAACTGGCGGCTGCATCTGGTGGTGCAGTTGGCAACTTTTGTGTTATTTCCGCTGCTGGTGCTCCTGGCAAAAAATATTCCCGGAATCAATGTCAGCGAGATTATATGGATCGGAGTGTTTTTCCTTGCAAGCCTGCCGGGCACAGTGTCTTCGGCGGTAGTGATGGTGTCTATAGCTAAAGGAAATATCCCTTCTGCCATTTTTAATGCGAGCATTTCTACGCTGATGGGTGTTTTTATCACACCGCTCTGGATGGAAATTTATCTCAACACCGCATCGGTAGATATTGACCTTGGCCCGATCTTGTTGAAACTAACACTACAAGTTATATTTCCGGTAGTTTTGGGAATAATACTTAACCCGCTATGGGGCGCCTTTGCTGAAAAAAACAGTAAAAGACTCCGGTATTTTGACCAGACAATTGTTTTATTGATCGTATATACCGCTTTTTGTGAATCGTTTGCAAAAAAGATGTTTGAGGGGTATTCGGTTCTTTTGCTTGTGGAGCTTGGCGTTGCCATGATCGTTTTATTTTATGCCGTGTATATGGTCATCTACCTGACAAGCAAAATTTTAAAGTTCAAACGCGAAGATAAGATCACAGCCTTGTTTTGCGGCTCGAAAAAATCGTTGGTGCATGGTACCGTGATGTCGAAGGTGTTGTTTGCCGGCAGTCCGTATATTGGTATTGTTCTGTTGCCGATAATGATGTACCATGCATTGCAATTAGTTATGGTGAGCGTTATTGCACAATGGTTTGCCAGGAATAACGTCAGGGCAAATTCATGAATTCGCACTGAATATCCGCTATCTGACTATAAAATCAGGCCGTATGCAATAATGAAAAATAATTATATAAGGATTCTTGTTTTTAATAAATATTTGTTATACATTAGCCGAAAATTAAGATATAATATTTATCTCAACTTGTAAGTTGATGGTTGTTTAAATAAAATGCCTCCCCGTGTAGGCAAAAAATATTATCACGCGAATAAGAGAGAAAATGATTATAAATTTTTTTATGGAAAAAGGAAGGGTATGTTTTTTATAGGAAACTGTGAAATAAATTTTGAATTTTTCATAAATTCTCACGTTGCGAACGTACGCGAACGGGGAATTCAGATAGAACAATGCGCCAATGCGCTGATACATGATAACACCTCTGAGCGGCTCGGGCTTAGTGTTAAAGGGGCCGG
>DAOOWO010000291.1:0-3612 GCA_035371225.1 Bacteroidales bacterium
CAACAAGTTACCCCTGCGATACTCTGTGGTGTATAACCACATCGAAAAATGGGACCTCACTTTCAAAGACCCGAAGATTTCAAATGTGGACCCCGTTACCGGAGATACCATACACACAAGAAAAGCTGAGGCTTTTGCTGATAAACTGATGCGGCATCTGGTGCTGGGTGTGGAATTTTATCCTGCAAAACGCTTTTATATCAGCATAGGCTATAATTACCAACGCCGCCACGAACTACGCACAGAAGTAAAAAAAGGCATCGTCGGGTTTTCGTTCGGCTTCGGCATCAACGTTTATAAATTCAGGATCAGCTATGCCTGGGCTAAATATCATCTGAAAGGTTCACCCAGCACTTTTACCATTGCTACCAACCTGACAGACCTGTTTTCGAAAAAAGAAAAAAAATAAAAACGACAATTTCGCAACAGAATGATATCCTCATCAGACCTCCCGGGTAAAAACTGTGTTGTATTACTTATCATTCTTTAGAAAAAGTAGCCGAAAAACTTTCTCATTTTGTAAATTTGCATGTTTTAATAACTAATCCTCATGAAGAAAACCGTTTTATTCCTTGCATTTGCTGTTATGAGCGGAATCATTGCCGCACAGACACCCCGAAAAGACAAAGCCATATATAAAGAATATCAGCCGGGATACTACCAAAACTATATTTTAAAAGGTATTGAAGAGTTTAATTCCAAAAATGAAGCCCCAAAAACGGAAAGACGTTTCAAAATGGATTATACAGGCATGAACCTGCCGACAAACATTGAATTGTATAAAAGTTACTGGCACAACGAACCCGTATCGCAAGGCAATACCTCGACCTGTTGGTGTTTTTCCGCTACTTCATTCTTTGAATCAGAGATTTTTCGTCTTACTGGTCAGAAAATAAAACTTTCGGAGATGTACACCGTGTATTGGGAATATGTAGAAAAGGCAGCCTATTACATTAAAACCCGCGGCACTTCTGACTTTACCGAAGGTTCTGAAGCCAACGCCGTTACACGGATATGGAAGAAATACGGAGTGGTGCCCATCGAGGCTTATAACGGATTTTTACTGGGACAAACCTACCATAATCACAGCAAGATGTATGAAGAAATGGAGAGTTACCTGCTTTCGCTGAAAAAATCCAACGCCTGGAACGAAGAGTTGGCTATAAGCACCATAAAAAGCATACTGAACACCTATCTGGGCGTGCCGCCTGCCAGTGTCAGTGTTAAAGGCAAAGAAATGACACCGCAGGAATACCTTAACAATGTGCTTAAGTTAACACTTGACGACTATTGTGATGTTACTTCCGTACTCGAAAAACCTTTTTACGAAAAAGTGGAATATGCCGTACCCGACAACTGGTGGCACAGTGCCGATTACTATAACCTGCCTCTGGAAGATTACATGAAAATCATCAAAAACGCCATTCGCAAAGGATACACTGTCGGTATCGGGGGCGATGTTTCGGAAGCCGGTTTTGAAGCCAACGCCCAGGTTGCGATGGTGCCTACCTTTGATATTCCCTCCGAATACATTGATGATTATGCCAGGCAGTTCCGTTTCAGCAACAAAACCACCACCGACGACCACGGGCTGCATATAGTGGGATATGTGGAAAAAGACGGAAAAGACTGGTATATGGTGAAGGATTCAGGTGCCGGTTCGCGCAATGTGGGTAAGCAAAGCAAGAGTTTCGGATATTATTTCTTTCACGAAGACTATGTTAAGCTGAAAATGATGGACTTCATCATCCATAAGGATATGATGAAGGATTACCTGCCAATGTTTAATAAATAGTACCTGCCTGCAACTCAGGTAGTACTGCTGCATTTTGTTGCCCCGGTTTAGGCTTGCGGTATTTTATCCTGGCCAATCAGAAAGTTTTTACCTTTATGTGTTGAAAAACAGGTAATAATACTTGATTTTAACATATTATTTTATTAAATTTGTAAGTCTTTGACGAATTTATCGGTATGAGTTCTTTCTCAACGACAGGTAATTAATAGTTTTATATACCCTAAATCAAGCCATCCCATGAAAAGTCAAGTTTTACTTTTAGTATCTATTGCCCTGTTGACAATTCCACTCTTAAATTATGGGCAATACACCAATGATGTAAACCTCAACACAAGGGTTTCGGTATTGGCAGATGATGTTACCGGAGTAACCGGAATAGCGGTTACAGAATCAGGAAAGACTTACATTACCTATTTAGACGGTTATTTTGAATTAAAAATACAGTTGCTTGATGCCAATGGCCATAAAGTTTTTGATTCGGCCGGCCTGGTGCTGGAGACAGCAGCCACCTCATACTCGGTAGCTAAAAGCACCCAAATTATTACCGGTGCGTCCGAAGATGCCCTGGTGGCTTTCTGGAACTGGAATGCCGGCAATATAGAATTATTTTCCGTGAGCCCCACCGGTACAGTAACCGATACTCTGATGTGCGGCACCGGCAGTATTCCCATACTTGAACCGCTGCCATCGGGGGCTTTTATATTAGCTTTCAGCAGGGGCGATTCTACCGTAATAAAAAAAATTACCAGCACCTCAGGGGTGTTAAGCACTGAATACAGCCGTACTGTCAACTATTTGTGCAGGGATATGGTTGCCTTACCCAACGGAAATTTCTATATGGTTTCGTTCGATCTGCTTCCCAATCCAGGATACGCATACACATACGCCAATTATATTGACGGGAATACCGGCAACCCCTTATGGACCAACTGGACACCTTGTTCTTCCAACACCAATACAGGCCTTTATACCGCGAATGTTTCCTGTTGTGTTGACAATTCCAATTTTTTATATGTTTCAAACACTTATTTTGCGGGCATGAACCGCACAGCCTTTACACAACGCATTGATATTTCGGGCAATGCCTTATGGGGTGTGAACGGCTATACACTAATAAACGACGGCGTGTTCAATTACCAGCAAAGGATTTTTACCCTGTATGATAATTCCGCCAATGAATTATTGTGCCTGATCAACGGACAGAACGTCAACGACGGCTCGGCCACAAATAAAATATGCTATCAGAAAATTTCACAAAGCGGTATTGTTCAGTTGTCTTCTTCAGGTATAGAACTTGCCGGTGCAGCTACCAATGCGGCTTTGTTTGGCATGGACTTTTGCGACAACAATATTGTGTATACATATATCTCAGGAATCAACAATCACATTTACGCCTCACAAATAAATTCTGCCGGTACTTTTCTGTGGACCCCGAATCCGCTGGCTCTAAATACTACCGCTAACAGCAAATCATGGGTTGATGCTCTTGCAATAATCAGAAATAATGATTTATTTGTCGTATTCCATGAGACAAGAGGCGGACATTCAGGTGCATACGCACAAAAAGTAGGCTGCGACGGACAATTACCCACCAGCGTAAAAAAATACAAAACCGAACCAGGACTTGTTGCCATATACCCTAATCCAGCCAATGATAAGATTGTCGTAGACTGCAGCAATCATGAAAGCGCCATCCTGTCACTTTTTAATATCACCGGCAAGCTGATGCTTCAAAAAATTATTCCCGAAGACAAAACCACTCTCGATATCAGCACACTGCCACAAGGCATGTATATGATAACAATTTCGAATACCCG
>DAOOWO010000292.1:0-3606 GCA_035371225.1 Bacteroidales bacterium
GATTTTCAGGCACGCCATACTGTGCAGCCACACTTCCCGAAAACCCAAAAATCAGGGCAACAAGTGAAAACAGCCACTTATTAAATTTCAGTCTCATAAACCGTATTTTTCTATTAAACATCAAAATTACAAATTTTATTATAGAAACCCAAGCCAAACAAAGAAAAATCATATTTCACAGGGTCTTCAGGATCAAAGTGACGGAGGTTGCCGGTAAGTTCTTCGACGGCTTTTTTGTTATTTTCTTTTATTTTCAGCAGGCCCAAAGCCCGGGAGACATTACTTGTATGTACATCCAGCGGGCAATAGAGTTTCGATGCCGGAATTTCGTTCCACAAGCCAAAATCCACTCCCCTGATGTTGCTGCGCACCATCCACCTAAGAAACAGGTGTAAGCGTTTACACGCGGAATTTCTCGCGGGGTTGGAAATATGCTTCTCGCTGCGCGGCAGATGATCTATTTCAAAAAAAGTATTTCTAAACATAACGATGGCTGCATACAGGTCGCCATGGCGGTGGTATCCCTCAGTAAAAACAGCTTCTAAACCATGGTGCTTCATATAGATATTACTTAATGAACGCATAAAAAAAATGCAGTCATCTCCGTTGAAAGTACGATAGACAAAACTTTGAAAAGGCATAAGTTCTTTTGTAGTAGCGCCGGTCATAAAGTCGTAGGGAGCATAATCCATCATCTGCATCAAACTCCGGGCGCTTTTTATAATCTGCTGTCTTTGCCCCCAGGCAAGCATCGCTGCACAGAACCCTGCGATTTCAATATCTTCTTTTTTCGAAAAATAATGAGGGATACTGATGGGATCGTCGTCAATAAAAGCCGGCGTGCAGTATTCGTTGTATTTTTCTTCCAGTAGTGACCTGAGTTCAGATGTATTCATGGTGGGTGCATTGCGAAGAAGCGATTGGTATAATAAGAAGCAGCCTCTTCAGATATTTTTTCAGTAACTTTTTAGCCAGAAGAATTTGGCGAACCCGATACATGGTAAGTACCCTCCATCATGGCGTCATGACAGAGCCTACCCTATTTCACATCCTTCTCCCCGAAGACGATAGCCGAATAGATATAGATATCGGCATCTTTCCAGCCGTACCAGCCCAGCCCGGCTTTGTCTTCGGCACAATGACCGAGAAATTCTTCTTTTGACCATCCTGTTTCGGTGGCTACCTGCGGCAGAAAAGTGCCGCCACGGCTGCCTTTTTTTATGTAGATACCATGTTTGCCTAGTCCTATTTCATCAATGGATTTAATAAGCTTAAGCGGCGACAACACGGAAATCTCCATATCGATAGTGTTCAGTTCATCGGTAACTACACGGCTAAAGCGGTAATCTTCCGTGGCCGCGGCTATGGTCATATCCTGCACTACGAGATACAAAGGTTTATCAGCCTCAAACCTTCCTATGCACCCCCTAAGCCGGCCTTGCTTGTGCAGGGTAACAAATGCTCCGCAGTTTTGTTTGATGGTGCTTGAAAAACCCGAAGTATCAACCGCCGGAATTTTGCCATTTTTGATGTACTCCGTAAGGGTACTTCGGGCAATTCCCATAAGGTCTTTTTTGTCCTCACTACTCAACGAAAATTCTTCATTCATTTTACTGGTTATTTTGCCGTTCACCGCCATGGCAGTATAGCCAACCACCCTCAGGCTATCGCCATACACCGGGGTGTCGCCGGAATTTTTATACTGCAGCGTGCTGATTGTAATGTCGTTCAGATTTTCAGTAATATACAGCAGGGTAAGCACCGAAGACCATCCGCACAAACTGGTGGCAAGGTTCGGGACACACAGCTTTTCATTGTATTTTAATGTTTCAAGCAGTTGCGCCGGCGAGTTACTCTCGATGGCCTGGGCTGTAAGAAAGTCCACTTTTTTGGCATTTTCGTTGTTGGGGTAATGCGAAAAGTCGGTACTGATAACAAACAGGTTGTCGCTGTTAAAATAAGGCTCCAGAGCTTTGGCAATTCTTTTGCAATCAGCGGCATCGCTGGTGCCAATGACAACAGGGACGATACGGAACGGTTTTTTCATTTTATACTGAAGAAAAGGAAGCTGTACTTCGAGGCTATGTTCAAAAATATGCACATCCTTATAATTTTTTATGACCGCATTTTCTTTCACCAATTTTTTTGCCAGGGCCGTATCCACTTCCACGGTGCCGAGGGGTGTAATAAAATCACCATCGCAATACACCGAAGCCCCGCTGAAATAGGAACTGTGGCTGGAACCGATAACAAAGATGTCGGTATATTGTTTGTTTTCATCTATCTGATTGAAAGCACTGGCAGCCACTTCACCTGAAAATACATACCCGGCATGAGGCGCTATAACGGCAATCACGTCACTAATCTTTTTGGGTATTGCCTTATCAAACAAGGCTTTCAGATCCTTATTCAAAGTTGCGGCATCACCGGCGTAGAATTGCCCCGCTACTGCAGGCTGCCGGTCGTTCCTGGGCTGCTCACGGTTTTGAGAATTACAACTTGTGGCCATAAAAATTAAACTTAAAAGGGTTAATAATCGTATCCTTTTCATTGCTGCACATTTATACAAATATACAAAATTTATAGACATCACCGGACAGGATTTACAGATTTTTACAACTGTTTCATGCCAGCATTAGGTACTTGCCAACGAAAGGCAATCTGCAAATCCTTAATTTTTCCGGGCATCGATCATCGCAACTATCTTCCGCATATCAGCGCATAAGGACATAACTCACAATTTTCTTCATTACTGGTCTGAACAAAATCTTCGGCCTGGTTAAAAAGACTTTTAAGAATATTGATGAGCATTTGTTCAAAGGCTTCCAGGTGTTGAGGCATCATGGCATAAAGCTTGGGAGACCTGCTTTTCTCCGGAAATTCATCATAACACACGTTACTGATCCCCTCTTCAATTCTTCTCATGCTCCAAACCCCGCAATACTGCCCCTCATATCGTTCCATGGGATGTTGTTTGTTATACAACCACAGGTAGAGTAAAACCTGAAAACAGTAATCGTTACGGTAATCCTGCTCATCGGCAAGTAGTTTGTTAATATCAAAATTTTTTCCGCTGGTATTGCCCGACTTATAGTCGATAATCTGAAGGTTGTTTCCAACAATATCTATCCTATCGGCCACACCTTTCAGGAGCAACGTTTTCACCATGTTGTCATCACCCAACTCCAGACTGTACTGCAGGTCTTTCTCGGTTGAAATTACTTTATGAAGTACCTTTTCCTTTTGATATTCCCGGACAATCTCCAGTTGAGTTTCAATAAATTTTCGCAGGTAATCCTTAATAACATTATATATCAGCAGGTTTTTGCCGCTCATACGATCGTATGTTCCCTGCTTGTCTCTATAAAAAGCCTTTTCCAGAATAGCCTCATAGTCATCCAGAAAGCCGCTGACTACCTTCTCCGTCAGGGCAGTATTTTCATAAGGCTTGAAAAGGCTGTCCAATACCTCATGAATATGATCGCCAAGTTCCCGGCTGTCGATGGTTTCCGAAAGTTCTTCAGCTTCCCATATCCCGGCCACATAACTGAAATAATATTGCAGTCCGCATTTTCTGTACACATTGAGTGCCGAAGGCGAAAGTCC
>DAOOWO010000293.1:0-3601 GCA_035371225.1 Bacteroidales bacterium
TGTAAGGTTAATAACTTTTATGGTAGGAGTACTTTCAGCAGCAGCGGCAGTCAAAAGTACGGTTGAAGAAGTAAGGTTTCCGGAGGTCGGGGCAGTGGTCATAATTCGGAGTTCGTAACCATCAGGGTAATCGGGGTCCTGAGCTACAACAGTGTATTTAAGAACCGGAGTGGCAGCCGTGGGCACCGTAATGGCCGGGGTAAACATCCAATCGTTAGACGTGCCGGCAGGAGTATAATAGGAGGTAGACCATGCCGCTTTTGTTGTCAGTTGACCGTAAGTTTTACACACCCAGGCGTTGGTGATCCAGTTGATAGACGAGTAAGGGGTAAGCCCGTCCACATTAAATACAGTCCATCCCGTTGGCATAGAGCCATCGGCAACTGCATTGAAATTTTGACTGAATTGTGCTCTGGCGTTGAAGAGGATGAACATCCCCAGAATGAAAAGTAAATAATTTTTTTTCATAAATTTAAAAATTAATGATTAAATGATTTTTTTCAAAGATAAACAATTATTAAAAGCAAAAAAAAACTGCAGTATTTCGCTGCAGTTTTTTAAAATATACCGTAATTATTATTTAATCACAGATATTTTGTTAGTGGTGATGTTTCCTTCATTGATAATTTTAACAATATAATTACCTGTTGCAAAATCAGAAACATTAATGCTGAAATTGTTGCTGATGTTATTTGCACTCATTACCAGTTTCCCAAAGACATCATAAAGCATGATATCAGCATTTTCGGCATTGACAACGTTTATCACGTCGCTTGCCGGATTGGGGAATATCTGAATATTGCTGTCGTCATAAGATTCGTTTATGCCTGTACCGGTTCCTGTATTAATTTTATCAATAAAAAGATTGTTGCCATAATCGCTGATAGCATGGAAGCGGATGATAATGTTCGGCTGACCGACATAAGCGCTGAGGTTAATGTTGTTGGTTACCCACTGTGAAGAGGTTGGTGTAAACGATGAGGAAGATGCCGGGGCAGTGGACAGTGTGCTTCCAGCTTTATCGAAGATACTCGTCCATGTGCTGCCGCAGTTGGTTGAAACCTGAACCTGCAGACGATCGTCATATCCCGATTGGTATTGTGCATAGGCATGGTCGAAAGACAGGTGGTACGAAGATACTCCTGACAGGTCAAGCCCGTAGATATACAGGTCGTTGGCAACGCCTACCTCTGCTCCATAGAAATACATTCTTGCCGAACCTGATCCGACGCCGAAAGAGCTGACGGATTGTCTTGACCAGTATAAGCCGTCAACTACCCAATTGGCAGGGGGAAAGGTGGTGCTGGTAAATTCTTCGTTTACCGGGCTGGTACTATAGTTTAGAAAAGCATTGAAAGTGGCTGAATAATCATCATTGAGGGCATTGAGGTCGGCAACGCCGTTGGGTAAGGAAGTGAAACATCTTACTGTATGATGGCCGTTGGTGGGGGTGATGGGATTTGTGATGGTAACGTTGGCAGTAGCTCCTGCAGCCAGTGACCCCGACCAGTTTTGCGATACCGTGGTGCCGCCATCCACAGAATAATTAATTACTGCGCTGGTTAAAACATCGGTTCCTTTGTTTTTTAATACTACGGTGGGAGCAATCGGATTAGTTGTACATTGTATCAGTGGCAATCCGGAAATGGAAGTAATCGCGGCATCAATGGTTGGTTGGTTGACGGTGCATCCGCTACCTGAAATAATTTCCTGATTTCCTTCAGCTACAAAGGCAACAATTTCCAGTTCGGCCAGGTTCACGGGCACACCGGTGTAATCTGCCGGCACGGTATAGGTAATGGTAGTATCCACTTTCAGTGTTCCTGATGCCGTATTGGTATTGGGTATGGAGATTCCCCACTGTCCTGTTATCATATGCCGCAGCATGTGCTGGTGCAAATATTCACCGTCGGGGGTAACCATAGTAGGATTTCCACTTGAACCGGATTGCGGACCTTTCACATTGTTTTGCAGTATTGCAATATTCAATTTGTTTGTTGAAACGGGGCTGTTTCCTGTATAATATACCTGGCATTGGATAGTAAGTACCCTGGTAACATAATTTACCTGAGCTGCAACACCTACATTAAGATAGGAGGATTGCCCCAAAATGGTAGTGGAAGCACTAGTCCAGTTTGTTCTTGACATGGCTGTTCCGCCTGATGTTTGTCCCAAACCGGAAAAAACATGGCGGTTTACCGTAGCGGCGGGGTATCCCGTCAAAGCCGTCTGTGAGGCAATAGAGGTTCCAAAAGAAGTTCTGTAATCGGGCTCGCCGGCACCAGGGGTGGCATAGCTGCCGGTGTGTATGGCTATTGCATAAGCACGATTGGGATTTGCTGTCATAATATTATGTGCTACCAAATGTCCCTGCGGGCAGATCCCGCAATGAATTCCGGTGAACTCTTCCAGAATCACATTTTTGTTTTGCGGGGTGGTGCCGACAGGAATCTGTGCCTGTAACAAAAACGCCGGAACGAAGAGCATTAAAACAAGTACGAGTTTTTTCATAAAAAGATTTTTTTAGTTAATAAATATTATTTGCGTTAATATACAAAGATAAGCGGATTTTTCCGCTTATCTTTTTTTTTAACGTATAATTAACTAAACTATTTCAGTTTATGAAGAAAACAGAGCTGTATACAAAATATTGATTGAGTTGAAATAACCGCGGAATAAATCTCCAGACGTTTATTTCTGCTTTCTTTCAATATTTTTTTCAAGGATTCTTTCTAACGTTCCCGGTACATTTTTGAACAGGGTGGTGATAATCATTGCAGAAATGATGTAGGGTTTATAACCTGCTTCAATGTATGTGGGTATACGATATTTTTCAAAGACTTGTTTTTCTACTTCGCCTTCTTTGCACGAAACGCCCGAGATATCGGCCGGCAGGCAATGCATGTAAAGTGCCTGGCCGTCTTTGGTCAGTTTCATGTTTTCGCGGGTACATTCCCAGTCTTTATGCTTTGCATTATTGGCAAGACACTCTTTCTCCAAGGTTTTTAACCCTTCGGTGTCGTTGGCCAACAGCAGTTTGGTGCGTTGCTGCATCACCGAATAGGGCGCCCAGCTTTTAGGATATACGATGTCGGCATTTTTAAAAGCCGTATTCATGTTTTTCGATACTTTGAAGCTGCCGCCGCTTTCCAGAGCATTTTTAAAGGCCAGATCCATCACGTCGGGTATCAGGTCATAACCTTCGGGGTGTGCCAGTTCTACGTGCATTCCAAAGCGTGTCATCAGTCCGATGATACCCTGGGGCACCGATAATGGTTTCCCGTAACTGGGCGAATAGGCCCAGGTCATGGCAATTTTCTTTCCTTTCAGGTTTTCGATAGATCCGAAGTGATTTTTCAGATGTAACAGGTCGGCCATGGCTTGTGTGGGATGGTCGATATCGCATTGCAGGTTGACGATGGCGGGGCGGCAGGGGAGTACTTTTTTCTTAAATCCTTCATCGAGGGCTTTGGCTACTTCGAGCATATATGTATGACCTTTGCCCAGGAACATATCATCGCGTATGCCGATAACATCAGATAAAAAAGAAATCATATTGGCTGTTTCGCGCACTGTTTCGCCGTGAGCAATCTGCGACTTG
>DAOOWO010000294.1:0-3578 GCA_035371225.1 Bacteroidales bacterium
TTTCAATCCAAATGAAACCGACACCAGCGGGTTGGTTTTTTCTCCGGAATAGCCTTTTATTATAGCAACAAAGCCAAAATCTCCCTTAAATTCATAATCACCAAACAACAAACGGTACTGCGAAGGCAATTGGTTTATAAGAGATTGTATTTTCATTTCTTTGCCTTCTACACGCAAGTCTAATAAGGTATTGCTTTCTGCATAATTGATTGTACCCGTGATATCGAACAGCAGCTTCCCGATATTTACGCCGCCTTCTCTGAATGTCACATAATCACTTCCGGAATTTACATAAAGGTTCATATCAAGAACTGCCTCCTGATTCGCCAGGAAGATTTCGCGCTCCACTTTTATCAGATATACAAACAACCGGCCATCAATAGTCAGGGAATATTCATCATCAGCAAATTTGCCTTTTAGGACAACATCTCTGGCAAATACTTTATAATCTTGTTTTCTGCCATAGTCAACATAACTGATACCCATATCGTCCAGTAGAATTTTTTGCAGATCAAGGGCAAAATCACTTGCCGTAGTGTCAGCGGAAGGCTTCCAGAAATGATAATTATCGCTTTGGTTTTTATATATTTTTATGTTGATATTACCTTCTTCTGCTTCGATTCTTTTAATTTTATACCTTCCGAACAGCATATCCAGTATACTGAACTGCAAACTCAACGACGATGCTTCAAGCAGCGTACCTTTGGGCTTTGCGGTCTTTATAGCATCCATCACTTTTACATTACTGAAAGTTACAGATGCATAAGGGAACTTCCTGAAAATTGAAAATTGAATATCGTTTTCGATATCCTGTACCACAATCTCGGTATTAAGTCGTTTGTTTAATTCTGTGATGATAATACGTTTTACAGTATCTTCATAAAAAAAACCCATAAAAACGCCTATGGCTCCCAACACGGATAATGTAAACAATAACATCACCGCCGTTTTTTTAAAACGTCTTCCGAATTTCGGGTCGCTAAACCGTTGTTTCAGGGCTTTCACAATAATCTTTTTACAAAATTAATACTTGCTCATATAACAAAACGGTTTTTTTTAGGTTTATTATGCACAAAAAAATTAATACCTGCAAACAGAATCTCCATGGAAGCAGATAACTCTTAACAACTGAATTCATATAAACTTGTTACACATTTTTCATCTTTTTCGCTTCCAACTCAAAAAAAACACAGCCATGCTTCTTTTTTTTAATTAAATTTGTCAGTAATTATTATCTCGTGTTTTTCATGGTTTTATTTATTTAATATAATTTTGTGAAAAATTTTATGAAAAAATATGTTTTAAGTGCCTTAATAATGCTGTTGCTGACCTTGCCGGCACTATCACAGGACAAAACATCAGTACTGAATAAATATTCCCCGTCTATTGCTGTTATCGTATCTGATGCCGTGCCGGTAGGTTACGGTTTTTTTGTTACTAACAACATTTTGGTTACCACCATCAATACCATTGGCCGCTTCAAAAATGCGCAGGTATTGTTAAACAACGGAAAGTATTATGATATTCTCGGATATACCGCCTCGGATATTGATTATGATCTGGTGCTTCTAAAAATTAATTACGACAGTGCCAGTCCCGTCATATTAAACTCCCTGAACCCGGTAATTGGTCAAAAGGTTTTTCTGGTAAACAAAACCAATGAGAACCTCCTTGAATTGGTGGATGCAACCTTGCAGGATGTTAAAGATTTTGGCTATGTAAAGCTATTATCAGTGGAAGCCGCTGATCAAATAAAAATATGCGGCATGCCGGTTTTTGCGCTTTCGGGTAATGTCATCGGGATGTCTGTAATGCCAATTGTAGAAAATCCTGGAATCAACTTCTCTATACCAGCCGAAAAAATAGAAAAACTTTTGGCCTCACAGGAGGAATTAAAAAAACTGATATTGCTAATGCCACTTTATGAAGATATTAAAACGCGCTCCGTGACCAATGGAGATAAAAGTGTGGCAGTAAAAGAATTTCTGGATCAGGGTCTGTTGAAATACAAAAACAGAGATTACAAAGGTGCCATTGAAAAATATAATATGGTGATCCGCATAAGCCCTAATGATGCCGATGCCCTGGTGTTCAGAGGACAAGCTAAATACATGCTGATGCAATACAACGACGCCATGGAAGATTTTAACAAAGCCATCATTTTGCAGCCTGAGTTTGCCGAAGCCTACGACCTGCGCGGTCTTTGCAAGGCTGAACTGGGCGATATGGATGGCGCTTGCGACGACTGGTGGCAATCCTTTGAAAAAGGCTATGACCCCGCGTTCAAATTGCTTGAAAACTTCTGCGATCTGGAAAAAATGAAATAAAAACCATTTTCACGCCGTTTTGTAAAGAACCATTATCATATTTCTGACTTTAAATTTTTTTCTGTGGGTGGCAAACGGCTTTTTTTTCAGATTATATTTATGCTGGGGAGTTTTATGTATGCCTATACACAAAAAATTATTCCTCAAAATTATTTTATTCCTCCCCTTGATCTTAAACCTTATGTGTCGGGCACTTTCGGCGAACTCCGCCCCGATCATTTTCACACCGGTATCGACTTTGCCACCCAAAACAAAACAGGCTTTAATGTGTATTGTATTGCCGATGGTTATGTTTCACGAATAAAAGTTACCCCAGGCGGCTACGGAAAAGTCATTTACATAACACACCCGAATGGTTTTGTTTCAGTTTATGCACACCTCAATGAGTTTAACGTGGTGGTTGAGGATTATGTAAAACGAAAACAGTATGAAAAAAAATCCTTCGAAATAGAACTTTTCCCCAACCGGTCTTTGTTCCATTTCAAAAAAGGCGATATCGTAGGCTACTCGGGAAACTCAGGCTCATCGTCCGGCCCTCACCTGCATTTTGAAATAAGAAACGAAACCACCGAACGGCCCATAAATCCAAGGCTTTTCGGATATACCATCGCCGATGAGACAAGTCCCGGCATATACACGGTTTGCCTTTACCCCAAAACCCCTGGCAGCCGGGTAGATAACAACAAACAAAAAGCTTGTTCAGAAGTAGATAAAAAAGGAAATATGTTGCAACTCTCCCGCAATGATACACTGGTTGCATCCGGAGGAATTTCGTTTGGCGTGGAAACATATGACCAGCAATATTCATACGGAAAAAATGGAATTTACTCCCTGGAAATCCTTATTGACAGCCTTCCCTTTTATAAAATTTCTTTTGATTCTGTCGATTTTAGCGAAGGACGCTACATTAACACCCTTATTGATTATCCTGAATATATAGCCAGCCATAAAAGAATAATACAAACCTATATCTCACAAGGCAACCGGCTTAAAATTTATTCCTGTCGTGAAAAACATGGTATTTACTTTTTTAATGATACCCTGATACACACTATCAAGGTAAAGGTGTCCGATTTTAATAATAATACTTCATCACTGGTTTTCCCTGTCAGGTCGGTACCACCCGCAGAAGCTGAAACAACAACCCCTTCCGGAACACTGCCCTTATTCCGTTTTGGGCTAAAAAATCATTTTGAGAACAAAAATATCATCCTCGATCTCCCATCCACCGCTCTTTACGATTCGCTATTT
>DAOOWO010000295.1:0-3574 GCA_035371225.1 Bacteroidales bacterium
CGGGTATTGCCCTGTATTTCCATTTTGCACCGCCATTGGTGGTACGGGTAAATTCCTGTATTTGCGGTGCGTTGGAAACACTTCCGTCATAAGCTGTAGCCCAAATCACATTAGTGTCAACTATACATAAGTGTTTTATGCCGCGGTTAGGGATGAGAAAACCGCTTGATTGCAAAGTCCACTGAGCATTGGAGAACAACACAAAGCCACAAAATGCTAATGTAAAAAGTAGTTTTTTCTTCATAATGTATATTTTTTGTATTTACGTGATAAAAATAAAATAAAAATATGGGGTTTGCAAGGAAACCATAATTTATTAGTCGAAAAGCAATAAAAAAACCGCCGGAATCTCATCCCGGCGGTTTTCTTCTACTATAAATAAAGGTTACTTTTTCTGTCCCTGTAAGGATTCCAGATTGGCCTTTTCCTTTGCCACAAGAGCTTTTTGAGACTCCTGGTCGGATTTATTTTTGGTAATTTCATTTTCAATATCAGCCTTTTTCTTGGCTAACGATTCGCCTTCTCCGACAAGGTTTTCGTATTCCTTAACAGCCTTATCATATACTTTCTGCTGAGCATCAATATCCCGGCCTAGTTTGGTTGCAGCAAACTTGGTTATCAGGCCGTTCATATAGTTTTTGGTATTGTTGATAATATTGGCATCCATGGCACTGCTGACAAAATTATCGAGACCAAAGCTCACGAGGAAAGTAACTATCGATTTTTCTTTTTCCTTTTTCTTTTCTTCCACTTTTACATAAAAATTGATTTTGTTCGGCGATATTTGAGTAAATAGTGCCTCTTCAAAAATCATAAAACCCTTTTTTGAACTGTATTTTTTTATGCCTTTTTCTTTCAGGTCGGCAATAATTGTCTCTTCTACCACATCAGCGGTATAAGCAAATTCACCAATCACGGCAGGACGTTCCACTTTATCAAATTGGGCGCTGCCTTCATTTGCCTGTGAGTAACCGTACTGCACCATGGCAAATATTCCGATTAAGACTACTAATAACTTTTTCATAAAACTGGTTTTTAATTTAAACAAAAATACATAATTTTTATGAATACTATGAGGATTATTTGAATTTCTTTTCGATTTCTTCATTACTTAAAATAAAAAGGATTTTCTTTCCTGAAGGAGAAGTATCAGGCATAGAGCTGGCAAACAATTGTCCTGCCAATGCCTGCATGGTTTCGTCGGTGAGTTTCAAATCTGTTCTGGCAGCCATATTTTTGGCCAATGAACGGATCAGGTTAATTTTCTTTTCGCAGGATGCCTCCAGTTGGTTCTTTTTATAGCTTTCCATCAGGCGTTCGATGGTTTCATTAATATCCTCATCTAATAAATCAGAAGGTACACCATTCACGACAAAGGTATTTTTTCCGAAAGCTTCGATATCAAAACCCAACAGGCGCATTTCTTTCATGATATCCGAAAGCAGTTCCGCATCGGCAGGGGGCAGGGTAATGGTCTTTGGAAAAAGCAATCGCTGGCATACCGGACTCTGGGTTTCGGCAGTTTCAAGAAATTTTTCATACAGTATGCGCTCACGGGCCGGCACAATATCAATGAACAAGAGACCCGATTTCATGGGCGTAAGGATATATTTTTTGCCAAAACAAAAAAAAGAAGCATTCTCATATTCCATGGGAATTTCTTTTTGAGCCTCATTTTTCTCATCGGTATTTTTGTTTGCCGATATTTCTTTGCCCAGCTCATAAAGAGTTTCCCAGTTTTTTAGATTTTTGTCGTGTTGTTTTGATGTCTCATCTGAAATGCCGCTGTGAGGATTGTTTCGGAAAGGATTGTAATCTGGGTTGATTGTTACTGTCGGAAATTTTATGCCCTCCTCCCTGTTGAACACTGTAGCGCCAAAATCCAGGGCTCTGTCCACATCAAAATCAATACTGGGAGTGATATTAAATGACCCGAATGCCTTTCTGATGCCGGCTTTTAAAATGCTATACAAAGTCTTTTCGTCGAAAAACTTCACTTCGGTTTTTGCAGGATGGATATTTACATCAACATTTTTTGGATCAATAGTGATATAAATAAAATACGATGGATAACTCTGTTCCGGAATAAGCTCGGCATAAGCTTTATCCACAGCATGATTCAGGTATGGGTGCTTTATATAACGCTTGTTAACAAAAAAATACTGTTCGCCCCGTGTTTTGCGTGCAAATTCGGGTTTGCCTATGAACCCCTTTATATCAGCCACGGTAGTGGATTCATCAACAGAGATAAGCCGTTCGCCATAATTATGGCCAAACACCGAATTGATACGTTGCCTCAGCGGCATCTTTTCAAGTTTTGAAACCAGCTTTCCGTTATTGTAAAACGCAAAACTTTTTTCGGGATACACCAGGGCAACCCGGTTGAATTCCTCGATGATATAACTGGTTTCGGTAGCATCCGATTTCAGGAAATTGCGTCGTGCCGGGACATTAAAGAAAAGGTTTTTCACGGCAATAGATGTACCATCTGCAGCGCTGCACGAAGTATGTTCTTTTACCTGAGAGCCCTCAATCAAAATACTGGTAGCCACATCATCGGATTTCTTTTTAGTCTTCATTTCCAACTGGGCAATCGCCGCAATAGAAGCCAGGGCTTCACCCCTGAACCCGTAGGTATGTATTTTAAACAAATCGCCTGCTTCATTGATTTTTGAGGTAGCATGCCGTTCAAAACATAAACGGGCGTCGGTTTCCGACATACCGCAACCATTGTCCACAACCTGTATCAATGTCTTGCCGGCATCTTTAATGATAAGCTGGATATCATCTGCGCCGGCATCAATGGCATTTTCAAGCAATTCCTTCACTGCCGAAGCCGGTCGTTGAATTACCTCACCGGCAGCAATCTGGTTGGCTACATTATCGGGAAGTATTTTTATAATGTCGGACATATAAACAATTATATTGCAAAATTACAATTTTTTTTCTTACATCAACACGGCAGACACAAACTGCTATTCCCCTTTTTATGATAACAGTAAGGACTCTCGTTCAAAAACGTTTGTTTTGTTATTGATATATAAATAGTTTTGCCCAGACTCTGGAGCGCTCACAACAGTATATGTTACAGTACATTAGCACTTTGAACTTCCACAGAGACTCTAATGGCATAACCATTCTCAAATCCAAATTTCATCCTGGACTCCTTTTAATCAAATATTAGTATTAAAACAAAAACTGCTTTGCTATCGTAATAAAAGCAAAAAAAAATTTCAATTTAATCGTAAAAAATTATATTTTTGTTATATAGTTTTAACCAAAAAAGTAAAATCATGAAAAAACTCGTTGCTGAATTTATCGGAACCTTATGGTTAGTCCTTGGCGGTTGCGGAAGTGCTGTATTGGCAGCAGCTTACCCCGAACTGGGAATCGGCTTTGCCGGAGTGGCTATTGCCTTCGGGCTTACTGTGCTTACCATGGTGTATGCCATCGGGCATGTTTCGGGTTGTCATCTCAACCCGGCTGTGTCGCTTGGGTTATGGATAGCCGGCCGTTTCGACAAGAAAGAGCTCCTGCCTTATATCGCTGCCCAGGTATTGGGAGCTATTGCCGG